>RDSB01000017.1 GCA_004923195.1 Marinifilum sp. JC120
ACCTTACTTTCGCTCAGTGCGGAGACGGAAGCTAATCAACTCAGCCGCCGCTGTCAATCATTAATTTCAATGTTCTCGCAAAATATTTTTTCAATGATCTCAGTGCTTTGCTTTCGCTCAGCGCGGATTGGGAATCTATGTAAACCCGATCCGTTTGTCAACCGCTTTTTCAAAGCTTTCTGATCTTAACTTCTTCATAAATCCGCCCTTCCGCTGCCGTGCTCCTTTCAGGATTACTGCCACAACTTCAAAGCTAAAACCTAAGCCCAGTCAGGGATTCCAAAGGGGCTTAGTCCCTTTGGCCGCCGGAGGCGAAATCAAATGATCAAAGCGCGAAGCGCATCAACTTCCCGGCTTCAACAGCCGAGGAAGAGGTTCTAGAGAAAACCAAGTCCCGCGTCAACACCTTTTTCGATTATTGTTGATATCTGTTTCGAGTAATCCTCTTTAAAGCGTTTAAAGACTTCAGAATCCTCAAACCTGCTCAACTTTTCCTCAAGCTTCCACTGCTCTCTTGCCTTCTCGCTGCTTAACAAAAAGGCTTCACAATCCAGATCCGGCTGGTCATCTCTATAGCATGCGGGCACCATCTTAAAAGACGTTGCATTGTCCCACAAAGACTGTCCTTCCAAAAATGAATATTGCAACGAATTCCGGACGACTCGCTTTACTGCTAGATAATTCAGCCCCTGATCCGCTACAGCGCGTTCGTATTCATCAGTCAGTGTTGACCGCGCAATTCCCATATCATCGGAAGAAATCACCACAGGAACCTCTTCTTTCAAGTAAAAATTCAAAGGGTGATCTCTGCCCGAAACATTCAGTATTACGTCATTACTGCCCAACAAGACTTCAAGGGCCACGTCCTTCTGGCGCATCAATGCCAAAGTGTTCAAAGGCGCAGTCTCATAAGCAAGGCCAACGCCATGGCCTATCCTGCGGGCATGACCTTTGGTAACAGCCAGTTTAATATGATTCGCTAGGGCTTGAGGAGTCGTCAATGTAGGAGTCAGTTCTCCTGCATGCAACGCGATAGGCACATCGGGGTACTTTGAGTGAAAGAAATCCAGCATATCCATGTGCAGGGCATAGTCTCGCGCGGCAATAGGTCCATCTTCAGGACCGACCATATTAAGCCCAACAACATGCGGATCACGTCGGACAAGTTCAAATGACCAAGCCATCTGGGCAAAGACGTAGGCTGGCTCAGCACCTCTGAAAATCTGATTAATGTAACGGACTTTTACAGCACTGCCCGGACCATTCCCGACCAATTGCCTTTGCCTGCGCTCAGCCCGCCCAAGCTCCTTGCGAGCCGAATCCATATCTTTGAAGAGCCCAGCCTGTTTCAATCGAACAAAGCACTCGTCTGCTTTTCCATTCCAGCCAACCTCGGCAGCCCAGGGACTGACCCATTGGGGACCGTAAATAGACAGCATAACCTCAAGATACTGAACGTTATCCCGCTCCGCCTGCTTCACTGCATGGGCCAGCAACCTGCCTTTATCCCGTTTCGCCGCTCCAAATCTGCCGAACGTAGCAAAAAAGCGATCATGCCCCCACATACGATTATCGCGCATGCCTTCCCTGACAGAAAGAGCATCAACCGCCCTACCCCAGACATCAGGCTGCCTGTAAGCTTCCTTTGCTGCAACAGTACCGTTTACGCATGGCCCAGCCACGATGCTGCCGCTCAATTCATGTATGCACGCACCATCATCAGCCGCCCACTTCAAATAATTTTCAGCGTATGGAATGCCTGACAAATGAGTATGAAGCTCTGCCCCCTTAGGCATTTCAGCCAAAACCATACGCATGGCAACAGGATCGACCTGCTTGAGAAACATTGACCTCTCAGCGGTCTTGGGGACACAGGCAGAGACAATAAGGAGCATGATGATGGCTATTTTTTTCATAATCCATATTCTATATAATAAGCTCCTCTTCAAGGTAAATGGCATTTTTAACCTTTATCCTCTCTAATAGAATCCAAAAGGCACATTTCCTTTACCTCTCCAGCAAAAAAAAGGCCGCCCCAAGGGACGGCCTTTTTTTAATATACGATCAGATCCTAGTGAGCTGCGGGAGCGGAGCCGCCTTTGGGGTGGCAACCAGCGCAGGAAACGGGACCTTTATCTTCTTTGACGTGGCAGTCGCTGCAAAGCTTATGGTAAGCATTGCGCAGACCGGTCTTACCGGATTCGGGCTTAACTGCGTGGCATTCAGAGCACTTCTGGTCTTCGGAACTTTCGTCTTCAACGATCTTTCCGTCTTCCCAGACGTGGTGACATACAGCGCAATCATCGATACCGGCCATTTCATTATGCGCATCATGCGCAAACACGGCAGCAGGTCTTTCATGCTTGGGGAAAGCCGGGTCCAGCAGAGAGGTGATGTCCTCCTGACAGAACGCGGGAATCATATAGAGAAAGACACAGGCGGCAATGACCGCAATAGAGAATACTCTTTTCATCATTGTAATCTTCCTCCTACTCTTCCGGCTTTTCCATGAGATCATAGATAAGATCGCCGAAGAACTTAATGTCCATACCGAGCTCATAATAATGAACGAGGTCTTCAAGTCCGCCGTGGCAGTTATGACAAGGAGCGAGAATAGTATTCACGCCGGTTGCCTTGAGCTGCTCGGCTTTGATCTTGTTACCTTTCATACGGACGTTCTTGAACGGAGGACCGCAGTTAATGACACCGCCACCGGCAGCACAACAATAGTTATGCTCAAGGTTAGGAGTCATCTCAACAACGTTTTCACACAAAGCGTGAGCCAATTTGCGGGACTGTTCCATCAAACCGCGACCACGGATGATGTTACAGGGATCGTGCACAGTGATAGGCTCTTTGAACTTCTCACGCAGCTTGATCTTGCCAGCTTCGAAGAGCTCCCAGAAGAACTCAACGGAGTGGACAACTTCAATGGGGTACATTTCCCATGCGTCCCAGCGGTTACCCTGGTCGTAGATGGAGCGGAATGCGTGACCGCACTCACCCATTACGATGCGCTTGACCTTAAGGTCGAGAGCGGATTCGAAATGACGTTTCTTAAGACGACCCATCATTTCAAAGTCACCGGTAAACATACACATGTCGGAGTTATCCCAGCCCGGTTCAGTGGGCATGGTGAAGTCAACACCGGCTTCGTTGAAGATGTATGCAGCCTGATAGATCAGCTGGGTACGGAACTTGGGTTCCGGAGCGATAACGGAATAGTAAATATCCGCACCTTCTTTATCCAGCGGAATGCGCAGGTTGGGCATTTCATCGCGGGCTTCATCTTCCTGCCACTGCAAGGTATCCGGCCATTCGTCATCCTTGAGCCACATCTGGTTCATGGTTGCGGAATGGGAGTGCGCGGTATCCTGAATGTACTGAGGAGTTACACCGAGCTTGTGGCACATGCGGCGCACCATGCTCATGATGTAACCGGTATCAATACCGAGCGGACAGAAATGTACGCAGCGACGACAAAGGTTACACTCAGTGTAAGCCACCTGCGCCATTTCGTAGACTTCATCAGCAGTCAGTTTATAATTCTTACGAAGAATCTTGCCCAAAGTGTTGTGGACCTTACCAGCAGGTGAATAGCTGGGGTCCCCCTCATGGGACATATAGTAATGGCAGGCTTCGGAGCACATACCGCAACGCATGCAAGTTTCAGCATAAAGCTTGAGCTTGGCGCCGGCTTCTCCTTCAACAACCTGCTTAAGAGTATTTTCGATACGCTCAGGAGTCAGGCGGGAAACACCCCGATTGAGTCCTACGTCTTCGATTTTCCTGTCGAATGTCATTTTTCAGTACTCCTTGCGGGAATTGGTTACCAGTCCTTACAGCGACGAACGCCACCGAACTCGGATCCCATGTAGGCTCTGGTAAACAGGCCGAACAGCATGTGGCTCAAACGGGTGAAAGGAATGCTCATGAGCATAATTTCACCGCAAAGGATATGCAGAATAAGCATAACCTTGGCATTACCGATCTCGTGGTAAGAGAGAACACCGGTGAGGAAAACAAGGGCAGGAACTGCCAGTGCGATCCAGTCTTTACCGGTGGTCAGGTATGCTACATCTCTCTGTAAAAAACGGCGCGCGCCGAAATATACACAGCAGACGACAACCACGATAGACATGATGTCAGCAATAGTATCTGGGAGAGTAGGCCAGCTGATGCCGAAGAACTGATCCCAGAGAACCACATGTCCCAACAGGAACAGGGGTACAATAACAAGACAGATATGAAACACAAAGGTTACCATCGCAGTCCAGGGATTGCGCTGCCAACCGAGGGTTCCAGTAGGATTCATCCATGCCATAATGGAACGGAATCCCCACTTAAAGCTCATGTAGTGCAAGGACGAGCCGTCCTTGGCTTTTGCAAGCTGATACATGGAAACGATTCTGTATATGGAACCGAGAACAAACACGCCCCAGGCGAACCACGCCAGAGGACCGACAACAAATGCGTAAGCACTATTCATTTGTAATTCCTCCGGATTAGAATTCGTTTACATCGGCAACGATGCGGACATACTTTCCACCGTCAATGGCACGAATAAGAACTTTGGAGCTGTCGGGGCTGAATGCAGGTTCCCAACACTGATCAAAATCCTGTCCGTAAGCTTTACCATCAAGAACAACGGTGTAGCGGCCATTCTTTTCAACCTTGGCAGCAACTTTGCTGCTGTCAGGACTGAAAACAGGCTGCCAAGCCATTTCATAAACACCGGGCCAGACTTTACCATCACACAATACAGTGTAAGCTTTATCGTCTTTAGCGAGTGCTGCGGCGCGGTTTCCGTCGGGGCTAACAGCCAAATCAATAACCACGGGAGCGGTGATGGACCAAGGCTTTCCGTCCACAGCAACAGTAAAGCTGCCGAAGGTGGGGGCTACGATAGCCCAAAGCTTGAAACCGTCAGCACTGAACTGCTGATGCCAGCAGTTGGCCATGTTGTTCTTCCAAATCAATTCGCCGTCCTGAGCCATACCCCATTTTCCGCCCAGACGAACGGGAGCTACGAGAGCACCTGTTGCGGGGTTGAAACTGGGGGCCCAGACACACTGGAATTCGCGCTGCCAGATCTTGCCATCGACTGCGATGGTGTAATCATAGAGAGTCTTTCTTACCTGGCAGGCAACTTTTTCACACTTGGCGTCAAACACCGGAGTGTAGCAGTTCATGAAAACGTTATCCCAAGCAGTGCCGTTTACAGCTATTGTATAGATACCTTTCTGAAAGGTTTCGATGTCAGCCTGCGGCATTGACTTAACCTGAACAACAGCTGCGGTGGATTTACCGTCACTGCCTACGGTGAAGTTGTTTGCGTTTTCAAAAAAGTTTTCCCAGAGAACACCATCGACACCCATAGCGTATGTCATGTCCTGCTGTACTGCACAGACAATTGTACCATCGGGCCCGAAAGTTGTTTTCCAGATATAGCCGTACATTTCCGGCCAGTGCTTACCGTCAACCGCCAGAGTCCACTCACCCATCTGCTGGGCAATACCTGTGAATCTGCCGTCAGGCGCAAATTTGGGGTAGAAAATCCTGTCGTATGCTTCTTCCCAAATCTCACCGTTGACGCAAGCAGTGAATTCCAATTCGCCTTTATTAACAACAGCACCGACCTTTTCACCGTCGGGGCTGGCATGGAATTCTTCCACCCACTCAAATTTATCGGACCAGGCACCTGTGTCCTGGACCTCTCGCCTACCGGGATTCCAATCCCACGTGGACGCATCAGGCATCTCACGCCTCCTCATTCCGAAGATCCGGTCTATCCGCCAATATTCCGAATCAGCTCGGTTTTCAGGGTGCCACGCACCCTAGTTTTCTAACCAACAAAATAGTCCCGTCTTTGGTCGAAACAAACCTCGTCACACCAAGGCCGGCGACCCGCCCGACCTTATAACTGCAAGTTAATTGGCACATTTTGCAAAGTAGGACAATAGCATCCGGGGGGTTTGGGCGAGGATTTTTTTCAAAATAAAAAGGGTGGCAGCCCATTTACTGGACTACCACCCTCAACAAATATCAATACTTTTCAAGAAGATAGACAACTTTCATCCAACAAAAAACATTCTCTATCTAACGATCAGGTGAAGTTAACGATTTTTTTATTCCTACTTTAATAGTAGGACATATTACCTACCAAAGCAAGAGGTAATCATAAGTCCAGTTCATCATAAATATAGTCATAATCCAATTCAGAATTAACCAGTCCCGCCCCGTGATTAATCTTGATCATATCCCGGAGTTTATAACTTTCCTGAATAGCTTCCATTTTCTTGGCCACGGCATAGGTATCATCACGTACGACAATGACCGGTATTTCAAGGACTTCAGAACGAGTCAGAATAATATCGTTGGGATAAAGATTACCGGTCAGGATCAAGCAGGGACAATTACCCTCAAGGGCCACCAGTTGAACATCTGCCCTGTCCCCGCCGACAATGACGGCAGAATTCTTGTGTCGCCTGAAATGAGTGATAAAGTTCTCCACCTGCATGGTTCCAATGAGGAAATTTTCTACTACCCGGTCGGCCTTGGCATGGGCAGAAATGATCTTCCCGAAAAGCCTTTCGGCGAGATCACTGACTTTGATGGCACCCATGAGCGGGTCGCGAGGGATAACCCCAAGTACTTTGACGCCACGCTTTTTCAGAAAAGGAACAATCAGGGAGGTCAACTCATCCATGTAATGTTCAGGCACATCATTGAAGACGACACCGAGAAAATCATCGCCAAGTTCCTTCTGGACCCGCAGCACATAATCGTAATGAAGTTCACTGCTGTAACGATCCACCAGAATGGTCTTGGCACCCATGGCACGCGAGACATCAGGCCCGCTTACTCCGCAATAAGTACCGGAGCTCAGGTAACTGCCGGAACCGCCGATGATCATGACATCTTTATCACTGCTGAGCTCTTCGTAAGATTCAACAATGGAAGGCATTAGATCACCCATATCTTCGGAAAAAGCCTTGATGGTAAAATCGCGGGTGACCAGCACCGGGGTAACCTTGGCCGGGTCCTGCTCCAATCCGAGAACCTGCTGGATAAAAGCCGCATCAGCGTCTCCGGGAGTGTCGCCGTCCATATGGGGGACAGCCCCTACAGGCTTCATGTAACCCACGTTAAAACCGCTGTTGCGGAATTTAAGTCCCAGTGACATGGCCAAAAGGTTCTTACCGGAATATCCGGTGGTGGAACCTATATATATACTTACCATCTATGCCTCCTTATTCGCGCTCATCCGGCTGCCTACCCGCATCTGCGGAAATATCAACAACAGTCATCCGGGCATCGGCAACCAGAGCCTCGTCCGAGCTGACAAGCACAGGATTGAATTCTGCTTCATAAATTTCAGGAAAATCATTTGCAAGACACGACATCCTGATCAGAACATCGGTAATCGCTCCAAAGTCAACGGGCTCGCCCCCTTTGACTCCTTTCAACAACATATAAGATCGGATTTCCCGAACCATGTCCCCGGCATCCTCAACAGAAAGAGGAGCGAGTCGGAACGAAATATCCTTCAAAATCTCAACGTAAACCCCGCCCAGTCCGAACATAAGCAAAGGTCCGAACTGCTTATCCCTGCGGAAACCAACAACAACCTCGCGAGACTGAGGCGGAGCCATCTGCTGCACCAGACACCCTGCAATATAGGCCTCCGGACGCAAACGCTGGGTCCGGGCGGCAATGTCCCAAAAAGCGGCTTTTACTTCCTCTGCGGAATTCAAACCAACACGGACACCGTCCACATCTGACTTATGCGAAATCTCCGGGGAAGCGATCTTGAGCACTACCGGGTAGCCAAGCTGCTCGGCAATTGCCGCAGCCTCGTCACCGGAACGGGCAAGATCAGATTCCGGGGTGGGCAACCCGTAAGCGGTAACAATATCCCGAGCCTGAAATTCCACCAATTCGGAACGTCCGGACCGAAGAGCGTTGTCCACCACTGCACGGGCCGCTTCAACATCATGCTCAGGGGTAATGTAAGTACGCGGGGGACGCCCTTTCCAGACTGCGTACTTATGCATACAGTCCATGGCCCTTACAGCCTGCTTGGGAAAGTCATATACCGGAATTCCGGCATCTGCAAAAATTTCTCGGGCCGGTCCGCTGTTTTTGCGGCCCATAAGGCAGCAGAATACGGGTTTGCTGACTTCGCCCATGCCCTCGACCACGGCTTTGGCAACCTCGGTCAGGTCAAGATTAAACGCAGGAGCAATGATTACCAGCAGGCTATTTACCGCAGGATCGTGCCCTACGATACGCACCGCGCGACTGTAACTACCAGCATCTGCGTCCCCGAGGAGATCCACCGGGTTGTACAGCGAAGCATAGCCCGGAAGCATGCGCTGCAATTCACCGATTGTGGAAGGGGAAAAAGTAGGCATACGCATAACCGATTCACCGCAGGCGTCAGCAGCGAGAATACCGGGTCCGCCCGCATTGGTTACAATGCCCAGATTCGGTCCCAGAGGCAATTCCTGTACGGAAAAAGCCTTGGCAAGATTGAAAAGTTCATCCAGCTTCTCCACCCGGATAACACCGGACTGACGAAAAGCGGCATCACAAGCCTGATCGGAACCGGCCATGGCCCCGGTATGAGAAGAAGCAGCCCTTGCCCCGGCTGGAGTGGTTCCGGCCTTCATCATCAACACCGGTTTTTTCATGGAGACTTTTGCGGCCTGTGCCATGAATTCCCGGCCATCCTCGATATTTTCCACATATCCAAGAATCACTCTGGTATCAGGATCATTGCCCAGATATTCCAGCATGGAGGCTTCGTTGATCACAGCTTTGTTGCCGAGACTGATAAATTTAGAAAAACCGACCTTTGAACCAAGGGCCCAATCAAGCACAGCAACGCAAAGTGCGCCGGACTGCGAAAAAAACCCCATACTGCCGGGAAGCGGACTACCCGTGGCAAAAGAAGCGTTGACCCCGCCTCTGGAGTTGATCACCCCGAGACAATTAGGACCAAGCAGGTTTACGCCGTTTTTCTTTGCCAGCTCTGCAAGCTCTACTTCAAGAAGCCAACCCTCATGGTCTACTTCCTTAAACCCTGCGGTAATAATCACCACAGAACCGACACCCAGCTCCAATAATTCGCGGAAAGCACCAAGGACCGAATCTCGCGGAACTGCAACAACAGCGAGATCCACGGGACCACCGATCCCGGAAATGCTCTTGCATGCTTCAAGACCGCAAATACTTCCACCTCGCGGATTTACCGGATAAAGGCGACCGGCATATCCGGCACTCAGCAGGTTAGACAGGATGGTATTTCCTATTTTCCCGGAAACTGATGAAGCGCCCACAACGGCGATCGATGACGGATTGAACAGACTATCCAAACTATCTCCCGACTTTTCCCCAGATTTGAAAGGGGAAACGATTATTTCGCAACCAATAAAAATCTTAAAAAAAATGTAACATGAAAATATCAGATCGAAAGGCTTTTCTGTTATCAACCTGACAACAGCTAAACATAATCCGAGTATGGCAACGATGGCAAGCGGCTAAACTACACTGTAAAAAATATATTTTCCAATAATTAACTATCCGCAAATACCACTACCGGTCAAACTATTCCCACTATAAACTCTCTATTTATATGATAATTTCTCTCAATAAATCATCTTTTTCCTGTAACCTTCTTAACAAGCTGAGATATTGCGTTTTTATCAAGTTTAATGATAAGCATATTGCAAGGTCGGAATTTTAACTACTAGTATCGCATTAATGATTTGATCAATGCTGTTATTTTGAGGTGGGTCAGCTATGAATGCTGTGAATGACTCTAAATTAATTGAAGAAAGCTTCTGCTCCATAACTGAAGCCATCTTCAAGCTGCTTCCCAAAAACAATCTTCCGTTCAGCCTGTACAGGATGAACTCTTCCAATGGCAGGTTCACACCCATTACCATACCGGGGAAAGCTATTGTTTCCGCAGACAAACAAGCTATCACCGAAGCTTGTGAGCGGGGTTTAATATTTATTAAATTCACAGATATAAACTCGTGCAGGCCTTATTTTTTATCTCATCTACCCACGGTTATCTGCGATATTTCCCACTCTATCCCCGAGCAGGAACTGGCGACCTTACTCTTGGAAGGCCTAAAAGAGAGTGCGGATAAAATATACTCAGACTCAATCAAACTGCACTTCAATACATTTCAGGATACCCTTACGTCCGTGGGGGAGCTGCTCCACGAAAACCCCGAACTACTCTGGCTGATGATCCCAATGTTGGACTCAAACCATTCATTGGTCAATAAAGCCCTCTCCAACGGAATCATCGGAGCCGCCCTGCTGCTGCATACCCGGGAAGTAAAGCCGGATATAAAAATTTTCATTGATGCTCTTTTCGCTCTTTTCCTGTGTGACATCGGATTATGCAACTTACCGGAATTCGTTCTCGGCAAGGAATTCTGCCTCTCCCTGGATGAGCAAAAACGAATCCGCCAGCACCCGATCGGTTCAGTAGAAATACTGAGTCTGACCAGTAGCATGAGCAAAACTTCACTGCGCGCAATTCTCGAGCACCATGAACGAATGGACGGTTCCGGCTACCCGAGAGGCGTAACCAACGAAAACCTTTCCTGGCTTGGAAAACTCTGCGGAGCGGTTGATTCATACGTGGCCATGACCATGGGCAGACCGGGAAAAAAAAGCATGCCCACAGTCAAGGCTCTGAAAATATTGTACAGTGAGTCCACGCAATATGACCCGAATATAATTTATGCACTGGAAAAAGTGACCTATCGCGATGAATAATGACTAACGAATCCGCACCTCAAAAAAAGCTTCTACCTTGGGCAGTATGGGGCATTGCGACCCTGTACTTTTTTTACGATTACATGCAGCAGGTTGCACCCGGTGCAATGGTCAAAGACCTTTCTGCCCACTTTAATGTGGGCGCCGCCTCCATGGGATTCATAGCTTCGGTGTATTTTTACTCCTACGCCATGATGCAGATTCCCATCGGAATGATGACTGACCGCTTCGGCCCCCACCGTCCACTGGCTGTGGCCGCTCTTATTTCAACCTGTGCCGGAGCCTTATTCACCTTCACTTCCACCCCTATGGAAGCCATTGGGGTCAGGATTATCCTAGGGGCCGCAACAGGATTTTCCTTTGTATCCTGCCTCAAACTGGTGGATAACTGGTTTCCACCTGAAAAATTCGCCACAATGGTCGGGCTGACCAACATCATCGGCATGTCCGGCGCGGTAATGGGGGAAGCCCCCCTGACCGAATCAGTCAACCGCTTTGGCTGGGAGAACACCCTGCTCGGCATTGCCGCATTCGGTGGTTTGATCTTTCTGCTCATCATCTTCATGATCAAAGACCGCCCAGATAACGGGCAGGAGCAGACAGCACCCCGAGAAAAACCGCCTGCAACGCTCCCGGTATTGATAGAAATCATCAAGACCCCTTCCGCATGGCTGAACGGTGGCTACGCCGCCACCATCAACATGGCCTACACCGGATTCGGAGCACTCTGGGGACCAATTTTTATCTCCAAACTTTATGATGTTTCCACCACCGATGCAGCCTTCATGGTTTCAATGATTTTCGTCGGGGCCATTCCGGGAAGCTTCTTTTTCGGCTGGTTTTCCGACCATATCGGTAAAAGGGGAATCCCCATGATCATTGCCTCCGCAGGAGGTCTTTTATGCATGGCAACGGTAGTTTATGTACCGAACATTCCGTATGCTGCGATGTTCGGCCTTATGCTTCTGCTCGGATTCTGCTGTGCAGGAAACGTTGTGGCCTACGCTTTTGGCAATGATATCAGTCCCAAAGGCGCGGACGGGATTTCGCTGGGGTTCGTAAATACATTCCTCATCGGGGGAAGTGCCTTAGCCCAGCCGCTCATTGGATGGCTGCTGGAGCACGGCTCCAACGGAATTAAGGATTTAAGCATCATTGAATTCCGTTTCAGCCTGACCGTGCTTGTTGCTGCCAAGGGATTTGCGTTGGTCTCGGCATTAATTATCCACAAGAAGAAACCGAACGAATAGTTTTAACATTTTTATACTGGCAAAAAAAATCCCGCTTGGAATATTCCTAGCGGGATTTTTAATTAATACTTTTCAGGTTTATGCTCACACTTGGTGACCGGAGAATGCTCGGTGACCCCGTCAGCATGTAGATTTTCATCTGAAAGGCGTAAAATCCTGCGCACAAGCAGACGTATATCTTCGAATATCAGGTAAAATGCCGGAACCAGCAGCAAAGTGATACCGGTAGCGAACAGAATACCGAACCCGAGGGATACCGCCATGGGTATCAGGAATTTGGCTTGCCGCGAAGTTTCAAGGATCATAGGTGCCAGCCCCCCGAAAGTGGTCAGGGTGGTCAGCAAAATAGGCCGGAAACGGGCTGTTCCCCCCTCAAGCACGGCATCATAGGCACAATGCCCCTTGCGTCGCTGGATATTTACGTAATCGATGAAAACCAGCGAGTCGTTAACCACAACCCCGGAAAGCGCAACAATGCCGAACAGACTCATCAAGCTCAGGCTGTAGCCCAGCAGGGCATGACCGATAACCGCCCCGACAATGCCGAAAGGAATGCAGAACATGACGATCAGCGGCTGGAAGTAGCTGCGGAACGGAATGGCCAGCAAAGCATAAATACACATCATTGCCATAAGCAAACCGGAGATGAGAGCACTGGTACTCTCCTGCATGTCGGCCTGCTTCCCTTCAAGGGAGTAGCCCAGTCCGGGATAATTTGATTTAAGCTGCGGTATAACATTAGCCACAACGTCAGCTACAATCTGAGACGTTTCTTTCCGCGGCTTTACATCCGCTTCCACAGAAACAATCCTGCGTCCGTTACGACGGTCAATGGAAGTGTATGCCCTGCCGTCTTTAATTTTTACCACCTCGCGCAGAGGAACATCTATCCCGTCCGGGGTGCGGATCATCAGCTCTTCAAAATCATATTTTGAAGCCCTTTCCTTTTCAGGCAAACGGACCATGACTTTGATTTCATTACGCCCGCGCTGCTGCCGGAGGACCTCAGCTCCGTAGTAAGAAGCACGAATCTGGTTGGCAACATTACGCGAAGTCAAGCCAAGGCTGCGTCCTGCGGGCAGAAGTTCGAAATCCAGCTGCCGTTTACCCGGAGAATAGCCAGAATCAATATCCTTAACTTTGGGATAGGCGCTCAAGGCCTGCGCCAGATCAGCGGAAGCCTTTTTCAATACTTCAATATCACTGTGGCTCAATTCGATTTCAAGCGAGCTTCCCGAACCGGGCCCACCACGGTCGGATTCAAACAAAACAGATTCCGCCCCGGCAAGAGGACCAAGCTTACGCCGCCATTGCTGCACGAATTCATCGGTATGAATAGGTCTTGTGTCGGCATCGGTAAGAAAAACCTGTACCTTGAACACATGACTGCCGCTGGTTGACCGCCTGCCGGAGCCACCTACCTTGGCGTAAATCCCTTCTACTAACTGATCACCGCCGTTTTCAGCAGCAACCTCTTCGGCAACGGAAACAGCTCTCGCCATAATCTTCTGGGTAACTTCCTTGGCTGTGCCGTAAGGAAGGTCTACGGTCAAATAGGCATAATTGGATTCAATTTTCGGAAACATGGTGAATCCCAATCTGCCACTTTTAATATAAGCAAAGGCAAGGATCAGGCAGGCCATACCGAGAGCCACGGTAAGGTACCGAAGAGTTACCGCCCGATCCAGAAAGGGCCTGTATATATTATGTACAAAGCGGAGCAAGCCATTGGAAATTTTCTGCTGATAATGCATGATAAACGACATGATCTTGCCGGGCTTGCGCTCACTGCCGTGTCCGAGGTGGGCGGGAAGCACAAAAAGGGATTCCACCAGCGATATAAAGAAGACGCTTATGACCACCAGCGGGATAACCTTAAAGATCTTACCCATTACGCCGGGTACGAAAAACATGGGCATAAAAGCCACAATGTTAGTCAAAATACTGAAGGTAACCGGCATAGCAATACGCTTAGCCCCTTCGCAAGCCGCATCAATCCAGCTCATACCTTCTTGACGCATGGAATAAACATTTTCACCGACCACAATGGCATCATCCACAACAATACCAAGTGAAATAATAAAAGCGAACATGGAGATCATGTTGATACTTGCACCAGCCGGGGCAAGAATAAGCATCCCCCCCAAAAAAGAAATAGGGATTCCCATGGAAACCCAAAAAGCAAGCCGGGGTTCAAGAAACAGGGCCAGAAAAATAAAGACAAGACCGAGCCCCATGTAAGCGTTCTTGAGCAGCAGATCCATACGTTCACGATACACATCGGACATATCGTTACGTACACTGACATGCACCCCGGCGGGAAGGCTGCGGTTAAAGGTCTCCAACTGGGCATGTACGGCATCAGACACCCCGATAGGGGTCTGCTCACCAATACGGTAGACATCAACTCTCACTGCGGGCTTGCCGTCAAAGGTAGTAATGATGTCTTCATTTTGAAAATCTTCCTTGACCACAGCAATGTCTTCCAGCAGCACCTGTGTACCGTCATCCCCGGTAACAATGGGAACCCGTGCGAATTCGCGGGCATAATCCCGGCGTTCCTTGAAACGGACAAGAATCTCCCCACCCTCGGTTTTGATGCCGCCACCGGGAAGTTCCACGGAAGTTTTAGCTAAGGAGTCCGCCACATCGGTAAGGGTCAAGCCATAAGCACGCAACTTATCTTGAGGAATTTCGATGGAAATCTGTAAGCCGCTGACCTCAGCAAGATCCACCTGCGTAACACCCGGATCGCCGATCAACTCCTCGCGCAATTGTTCAGCCACTTTACGCAGGGCCAACTGGTCAGTATCACCATAAACCATCAGCGAAAGTACACTGCGTTTATGCGAAGAAACGCTGATCACCGGGTCCTCGGCTTCTTCAGGGAATGAGGTGATCCGATCCACCTCACTTTTAATATCATCATTAAGCTTTGACAGGTCGTAACCTTCAATCGCTTCAGCAACAACGGTTCCGCTGCCTTCCGCCGCAGTACAAGCTACTTCCTTAACACCGTCGACGCCGATAATGGCTTCCTCAATAGCCAGAACAATGCCCTGCTCCACCTCTTCCGGGCTGGCCCCGCTATAGGTGACCCGAACAGTAACCGAATCCGTAGTGAATTCCGGAAAAACCTCCTGCTTGATATTAAATCCCATGACCAGTCCGCCGACCAGCAGGACAATCATCAGCAGGTTGGAGGCAACCGGATTCCCGGCCATCCATGCAATAGGCCCTGTTTTTTTATTCTGCTCAGCCATTGCTGTTCACCTTCTTGGATTTGGAGCCTTTCATTTTCTGTTTCATGGCACCGGAACCGTTCTCACGAAGCTTCATATTCGGCAAAGGAGCTGAAATATCGGTAACAACAAGCTTTTCCCCGGCAGCAACACCGGTATCCAAGTAAATATAATCCTGGTCGCGCCAGACCGGATCAACAGTCCTGATATCCAGCAGACCTCCATCTTTCATCACCCAGACGGTGTTGTTATCACGAAAAGCTGTACGTGGAATGGCAATAACATCCTCAAGCTTTCCAGAATCGATATAAACATTCACGTAGCTGCCCAGCAACAAAGGACGCTTTTCTCCGCCTTTGATATTCAAAGGATCTTTGACTGAAACAATCACACGGGCCATGCGTCCCTTGGATTCCAGCGAAGGCAGAAGGCGAAGCACCTCCCCATCCCTTTCGACGGCAGTCTTTCCGCTGCCCATGACCACACGGGCCTTGGAACCTTTGAAGCCGTTTGCCGCAGAGGGGGTATCAATGCTGCCCAGACGGTCCACAGGAACGGAAACAACTACCCAGAATTCATCAGTACCCACCACCGATGCAATTGCTTCATTGAGACTCAGGTGCGCTCCAAGATCAGCACTCTTACTGACCACCATACAGGCGAAGGGAGCTTTCACACGGGTACGGGAAAGATCAAGACGAGCCTGTTTAAGCTTGGCTTTGGAAGAAGTCAGGTCGGCCTGAGCCTTTTGTAAATGGGGTTTACGCAGGGCAAGTTCCGCTTCCTGAGTGGTTCCGCCGGAAGATTTCTTAAGCAGTTTCCATTCCCGTCCGGCCACACGCTGGTGCCCGCTTTCAACCTTGAGGTTGTATTCAGCCTCCGTAACCACGGCTTCCTGCTGCTTAACTGCCAATTCGTAATCCAGTGGATCGATACGCAGCACTTCCGCACCCTTTTCATAATATCCGCCGGGAATAAATGAATCACTGACAGCGATAACCTTTCCGGAAACCTGCGGTTCAAGACTGATTTCACGGGCAGCTTCCACAGTCCCCATGACCGGAGTCCAGACCTGAAAATCTTTAACCACCAGCGTACTGACGTTAACTAAAGGTGCAGAAACCACCGGAGCTTTCTTCTTAGCCACGGGCTTAGTGGCGATCAAAGCCTTAGCCCCAAGAACAGCCACACCGACTATCAACAAAGGAAGAATTCCCTTAATCCCTATCTGCTTTATGTAATAAAATATTTTTTTAGCCATATCTAAATTCCCTCCTGTGCAGGAATGGATTGTTTTTCCAGTTTTTCAACAGCAACAATTGCAGCTTCGTCGTCGGCTTCGGGCTTAAGTTCAGCCCCGTCTTCAAGAGAGCCGGTCCATGTTCCGCCGAGAGCACGGTACAAGGAAACCCGGTAGCTAAGCAGATCAGCCTCATCCCGAGCAATATTAATTTCAAGATCATGCACGCTGACCAGAGCACTGAGCACAGGCAGGTAATCTTCCAGCCCCTGTAAATAACGGGACCCTGCTTCATCAAGATTGAGCTTTGCGGCTTCAAGCTGCTTCTTACGGGCTACGATATATTCATGTTGCCACTTTTCCTGAACCAGCGAATCCTGAACTTCCTTGAATGCAGTGTAGACTGTATCCTTATAGTTAAGCATACGCTCATCAACCACGGCCCTTGTGCGCTCAACCTCAGCCTTGCGCTTATAGCCATCAAAGATAGGCCCGACGATTGATGACGACAATGAAGTCATCCAGCCGGAAAAAATATTAGCCAGTTGGGCACTGGAAAGCATAGCCTCCGCTGAAAGAGATATGGAAGGCAATCGGTCAGCTCTGGCAGCACTTACGGCCCAGTCCGCAGATTGCAGCTTCAAGCCTGATGCGCGCACATCCGGGCGCATGGCAAGGAGATCAAGAGGAATCCCCAATCCCGGAAGATCGGGAAGGTTCGGAAAATCAGCAGTAGCTATATCAAGAGTTCCGGCCGGGCGGCCCAGCAGATAGGCAAGTTCATGCAGCTTAAGCTGTTCCTGAGATTGCACCGGTGGAATCAGAGCCTTGGTACGGGCTACAGTTTCACGCTGCTGGTAAACATCAAGAGCTGTGGAAAGAGAATTGCGGAAACGGAGTTCGATCAGTTCAAGATAAGTTTCATTACTTTCCAACTGCTTCTGATAGATCGCTTTTTTCTTGCGCTGCAATTGGATTTCCAGCCAGCGTTTCACAACCTCGGAAGCAACGGTCATGGCCGCGGAATTAACATCCTCACGTGAAGAAAGATAATCAAGTTCACCGGAAGCTGAATTGGCCTCAATCTTACCCCAAAGATCTAATTCATATGAAGCAGCCAGTCCCAGCTTATGGGAATCCGTTGAAGTCGATCCCTTGGAACCTTCGGTACCGTCATTGCCGGAGCGGGAGTTGGTGTAAGTCCCTTTACCATCCAGTTTGGGATAAAGATCAGCCCGCGATTTCACAGCAGTGGCTCTGAGCTGGCGTAGCTTGGCCCAAGCAACACGTACATTGAAATTCGCTTGCAGAGATTCTTCCACCAGACGGTTAAGCTCTTCATTATGAAAGCTTTCCCACCATTTACCCATCTCGCGCGGTTCACTGGAGTATAGCTCATATTGAGGCGGAACCCCTAGCGTCAGATTGGGACGCGGGTCCGGCCTGAACGGAGAGCATGCGGAAAGGCCGAATACAGCCAGCATACAGATCACTGTTAATTTCAACTTGAATGAGGGCATATTTTTACTTCCTATTTTAATTCCAGACAGCTTAGAAAGTGCCAGATGCAAGGCGCAAGAAAAAGGTTGGATGGTGCTTTATGCGCTGTCCGGTTGCTTTCCATTTTTAATTCTAATACCTGCAAGGAAGCAAAAGAGTATTAGTTTGATGCTAAAAGATGTAAACAAATGTAAAAATAAGTGCCCGCCCCTTCCACCCGCAGGCGGACATGGGTAACCTGAAAAAATGGAACAACAATATCCCGTACTCATAGTTGATGATGATGCAAAACTCAGGGACCTGCTGACCCAATACCTTGAAGGATACGGTTACGTGGTCAGCACTCTTCCTTCCGGGGAAGGTATCATTGATGAAGTAAAAAATTCTTCTCCGTCAATCGTAATCCTCGATATCATGATGCCCGGCAAGGACGGCCTTGAGGTTCTGCGCGAACTGCGCCCCCATTCCAATGTCCCGGTAATCATGCTCACTGCTAAAGGTGAAGACACGGACCGCATCGTGGGTTTAGAACTTGGTGCGGACGACTATATTTCCAAGCCCTTCAATCCCCGCGAACTGCTGGCCCGCATCAAGGCAGTGCTGCGCCGGGCGCAGGAGCCGGATCGGCCCGCGACTCAAAATTCAGGGCAAATCAAAGTCTCCGGAGTAATCCTTCATCTGGCACACCAGAAACTGGAAATCGAAGGGGAATCCGTGGAGCTTTCATCCACAGAATTCAAACTCTTCAAAGCATTAATGGAAAATCCGGGACAGCCCATGACCCGCGATGACCTGATGACTTCGGTCTGGGGCAAAGATTTCAACGCCTTTGACCGCTCCATTGACGTACATATCAGCAAACTGCGTGCGCTTTTAAAGCCCTATCAGGATCATGAATCCCGCATCAAAACCGTCTGGGGAACCGGATACATGTTCGTGAGCGAATAATGAAAATAAGCCGTATTTACCTTAAATTTTTTCTCTCTTTCATGCTGGTTTTAATTCTTTCCGAGCTGATTCTGTTCGGGCTGATCCATGCGTCGTGGTCGCAAAGCCCAAGAGTCAACCACATAGAACGGCAGCTGATCACAGTTAAAAACCTAGCTGAAATGGAACTCGGCCCCACCCATATTTCCACAGAACACGAAAGGGAAGCCCTTACCCCGCTGCTGAAAACTCTCAGCAAATCTCTGCAAGCAGACCTCTGGATAACCGGCCCCTATGGAAAAACAATTGCTTCCTCCACAAAGGTAATCCCGAACATAAGCAGCTATACCTCCGGTGAACTAGCCAAATCGAATGAAGGGGCCTACGTCTACAAAAGGCGCAACAAAGGATTAAAAAAAGTATATGGGGTATACACGGCCAACTTTCCTGAAGGATATCCATTTACTTTCCATATTTTCCATTCCTTCCCCAAATTTGATGAAGAAAGCTGGTTTCTGCGGGCGCAATTGGTACTCACAATTCTGGCGGCAATCTTTCTTATACCGGTTTCTAGGCGTGTAATCCGTCCGCTAAAGAAACTGACTGCATCAGCATCTAAAATGGGCCGGGGAGACCTGAAGCAACGAGTGGAAATCAAAGGCAAAGACGAAGTCGCCGAACTGGGACAGGCTTTTAACAGCATGGCCGAAGGACTGGAAAAAATGGTCAAATCCAGCCGGGAATTGACCGCCAATGTTTCCCATGAGCTGCGCAGTCCGCTGGCGAGGATGCGAATTTCCCTTGAGATGCTCAAGGAGCGGATTGAGGGAGGCAACACTTCCGGCTGCGATACTTTTGTCAACGGCATGCAGGCTGAAATAACCCATATGGATGAACTGATCGGCAAAATTATAGAATTCTCCAAACTGGACATGCGCAAAGCACCGGTCCTGAACGAAACTGCCGACATGAAAGGATTGATAACCGATCTGCTGGAGCAATATAAACATATTGTCGAGCGCAACAGCCTTAATCTTGAAACCGAACTTGCCGAAATAAAACTCAACAATTGCAAACGTAGCGGCATACATATCGTCATGGACAACATTCTGGGCAATGCCTTCAAGTACACTGAACAGCAAGGAACCGTTGCGGTAAAACTTTACCATTATGGAACTGAAGTCAGAATTGAAGTAACCAACACCCACGCCCCCATCCCGCAGGAAGATCTTGAGGAAATATTCAATCCCTTCCACCGTCTCAAAGGGCAGGATGTTCCCGGTTCAGGCTTGGGACTTGCTGCCGCCAAGAAGATAGTCCGCATCCATGAAGGGAAAATTAAAGCTGAAAACAGCACGCAGGGATTCAAAATTATAATGACGATTCCGACAAAACAGACTTAACGGATAGAAAAAGAAGGTTTTGATGAACATCACCCTGAGCTTCGAACTGGAAAATATAGACTGGCAGAAAATAGCGGAAATATTCGAGAAAGCACCATTAGGAACACGTGATCCTGAAAAGCTGGCCCGGGCCGCAGCCAACAGCGAGCTGGTCTGTTTTGCCAAGGACGGCGATGAATTCATCGGCTTTGCCCGCGCCATCACTGACGGCGAATTTCAGGCCGCACTCTACGACCTCTGCGTCCTCCCGGAATACCAATCCAAAGGAGTCGGCAAGCAGATCATGACCGCCATGCTGGAAAAGCTAAAGCCGCTCAATGTTATCCTCTACTCCGTTCCGGGCAAGGAAAAATTTTATAAAAAGCTAGGATTCACCCACATGCTCACCGCCATGGGTTGCTTTAAGGATACGGCCGGGATGGTTGAGCGGGGGTATTTGGAGGGGTAGGAGTTACTTCCGCCCCACCAGCACAAAAGTCCCGTACTGTCTGACAACGCCTTCTTTATCGGGCTTGTTGTAGATGCCATGCTCATGATATTCTGCGGCAGAAAATCCAGCTTCAACAACCATCACGGCCAGTTCCTCCGGCTCAAAGCCATTGTACGGCACAACATTATCCCCATGGAAACTGCCGTCTTCGGGAAGGAGTTCCCCGATTACCAACTGTCCGTCATTTTTCAACAATTTTCCCATCAGCTCCAATACTTCCGGCAGTTCCTCAACATGGTGCATAGCCATGGAAGTAAAGATCGCATCGAGCGATTCCTCCGGGATGCCCGCTTCGTGGAGCGCTACCGGGATGACCCGCACGTTACCGAAATCTTCAGTTTGAATTTTCGCATTAAGCATATCCAGCATAGCTGCTGAGGTATCTAGTGCGAATAAAGTCTTAACTCTTTTACCGAAACGCAGGCCGACCAGTCCGGTTCCGCAACCAAAATCAAGAACTTTGCTTTCAGCCGTAAAGTCAACTGCCTGCTCCACTTCAGCAGCAAATTCGTCCGCAATGCGCTTGCGTTCCGGGTTACTATCCCATTCCTTTGCCTTTCTGGTAAATTCATCCTGACTCATAATTTCTCCTGCTAACAGCAAATCTGCCCAATAAAACGGCGAAGCTCTATCAAAAGGTTTTGGGAAAGGAGTCCAGAGGAAAACCCTTTTGCAAAAGGGTTTTCCTCTGGCCGCCGGAGGCAATTCTTACTTCCAAACCTTCATAAATTCAGCACTACTCTTCCCGGAATCAATATGCCGAATCAGCGCAGATCCGAATACCGCCGCATCTACCAGCCCGTCCAATTCTTTAAGCTGGGAAGGTTCTTTGAGACCGAAACCGAGCGCAACCGGAATGTCAAAAACATCCTGTGCTTTGGCGAGACCTTTTTTTACTTCTTCAGGAATGGAAACTGTCCCCCCGGTGGTGCCGAGAACTGATACGTAGTAGCAGAAACCGTTGCCGCCCTTGGAATAAAGAGCCATACGTTCAGGTTCGGTATTGAGGCCCACCAGCGGAATGAGCGCTATGTCATGTTTGGCGAGCAGATCACGGAATTCCACACCTTCTTCAAAAGGAAGATCGGCTATGATCAGCCCGTTGACCCCGGCAGCCTGTGCATCCTTGGCAAACTTTTCCAGCCCGTATTGCAGCACCGGATTGTAGTAGCCCATGAGCAGCACCCCGGCATCGATCTTGGCACGATGCTCGGAAAGTCCGGCCAGAATCCATTTCAGGTTAATGCCGTCCTCAAGGCACTTGAGGGATGCGGCCTCGACCACTGGACCATCCGCCACGGGATCGGAAAACGGCATGCCGATTTCAATTACATCCGCACCGTTTTCATCCAGTTCAAGGATTTCTTTCCAGAACTGCTCACGGTTAGGATATCCACCGGGCAGGAACGGAATCAGTCCGATGCGCCCTTCAGCTTTAGCTTCATTAATTTTATCTGCAAGTTTGGTAATACTCATTTTATATTTCCCTCATTAGCCTGTTGAAAAAACAAAACACAGGCTGTTCAAAAATGGTGAGATGCTAGACGTGAGAAAAGTTCAAGGCCGAAGCGTACTCCCCGTACGTGAGAATTTGAACTTTTTGAAGCAACGACGCAGATCGCTGTTTTTCAACAGCCTGCTATTTGCCGTGCTCGGCGAGGTATTCTTCAAGAATACCCATGTCCTTGTCGCCGCGACCGGACAGGTTGACTATAACGTTTGCATCTTTGGGGATGGAATCCCGGTTTTCCAGCACCCATGCCACTGCGTGGGAACTTTCCAGTGCGGGCAGAATACCTTCCTTGCGACAAAGCATCTGAAATGCATTAAGTGCCTGATGGTCATTAACCGTGCCGTACTGGGCGCGACCGATATCATGCAGATGAACATGTTCGGGACCGACGCCGGGATAATCAAGCCCGGGGGCAATGGAATGTGAAGGCAGGATCTGTCCTTCCTCGGTCTGGAGCAGCAAAGTGTTCATGCCGTGCAGCACACCGGGTGTTCCGAGGTTGATAGGAGCGGAGTTGGTGCAACCCGGTTCCCCGGTTCCCGCAGCTTCAACACCGACAATCTTGACTGATTCTTCTTCTACAAATTCGTGGAACATACCGATGGCATTGGAACCGCCGCCCACGCAGGCTACGACCATGTAAGGCAGCTCACCTGTTTTTTCCTTGAACTGGGCTTTGGCTTCACGACCGATGACAGACTGGAATTCACGCACCAGCAAAGGAAAGGGATGCGCTCCCGCAGCAGTACCAAAGCAGTAATGGGTGGTGCGCTGATTGGCGATCCAGACCCGCATTGCCGCATTGATCGCGTCTTTAAGAGTCTGAGTTCCAGATTCCACAGGAATGCACTTAGCACCGAGAAGTTCCATACGACGTACGTTATGAGATTGACGTTTCACATCCAATGCGCCCATATAGATTTCGCACTCAAGATCGAGCAGCGCGGCAGCGGTTGCAGTTGCCACGCCATGCTGTCCGGCCCCGGTTTCAGCCAGCATCATGGGCTTGCCCATCATTTTGGTCAGCAGGGCCTGCCCCACTGTGTTATTAACTTTATGTGCGCCAGTATGGGCGAGATCTTCACGCTTGAGCCAGAGGTTGAAACCAAGTTCACGGGAGATATTTGCGCAATGAGTAAGTGCGGTGGGACGGCCGACAAAATCAGTCAGCAAGCGGGTGAATTCCTGCTGGAATTCATCGGATTTCATGATTTTTTCCATGGCCTCTTCAAGCTCAAGCAGCGGAGGCATGAGCAGTTCAGGTACAAACTGTCCGCCGAAATCTCCAAAATATCCACGTTTCATAATCTTATCCTTATTTTATATGCCTTCGGCGACCCTGCCGGGGGCCTTAAACCCTTTTGAAAAAGGGTTTAAGAATCCCAAAACTTTTTATTAGGCTTCGCCGTGTTATGTGGCAATTTATTTCTAACGATTCATGACCGCAAAAGCCGCGCCCAGTTTATTTTTATCTTTTTTACCCGGCTCTGATTCCACTCCGGAATTCAGATCAACACCGTTCGGTTTTGCTGTGCTCAAAGCATCTGACAGATTCTCTGCGGAAAGCCCTCCAGCCAATAACCACGGGACCGGAATAGTTACATCTTTGAACACATCGAATTCCATAGACTTCCCTTGCCCGCCGCCGGATTTACCAGCATCAAAAAGCATGTAAGTGCAGTAAGGAGCGAAACGGTCAATATCCGCCTGAAGTTCTTTTAGCGACTCATATTTCTGCGGCCAGAGCACTTTGATTACCCGCTCTTTGCCCACGGCCTTGCAGAATTCTTCATTCTGACCGCCGTGAAGCTGCGCAAAATCAAGGCTACCGTTTTTCAGGATTTCAATAACTTCCGCTGCGCTTTGCTTGACGAACACGCCTACTTTTTTTGCCCCGCCAGTTTTGATAGAACGGGCAAAATCCGCATCCACATTGCGCGGGCTGGAGGGATGAAAGATAAATCCCAGAAAATCCGCGCCCTGCTCTTCGCACATGGCTGCATCTTCTACGGATGTCATCCCGCAAACCTTGACCAGCAAACTCACGATCTGCCCCTGGCTACCAGCGCGACAAGCTTGGCCTGCGGGTCCGGGCTGGACATGATTGAGGTTCCGATGAGTACCGTATCGTAACCCAACTCGTTCATCTGTGCGCAGTCCTCCGGCTCACTGATTCCGCTAGCGCAGATCCATATTTCGCCCTCTTCCTTAAGCTTAATGAACTCAATGGAACGGTTCATATCGATGCCGAGGTTATCAAGATCGCGGTTGTTGATCTGGATAATCCGTGCCCCGGCCTGCTTGGCCCTTTTGAGATCAACATCGTCAAAAGCCTCAACCACCGCATCAAGTCCGGCAGCATGGGTGCGCTCAATCATCTCCTTGAGATAACCGTCATCCTCGAACATGCGCACAATGATCAGTAGTGCCGACGCCGCGGTAGCCAAAGTCTGCTCAATCTGCATCAGGTCGGTAAGGAAATCCTTGCGCAACATGGGCAATCCGCTGGATTTAATCTCATCAAGATAGCTAAGACTACCCTTGAAGTACTCCTCTTCCGTAAGAACGGAAATAGCCGAAGCACCTCCAGCCGCGTACATCTTGGCAACCTCTGCCGCGCTCAGCCCAAGGTTGATGTCACCTTTTGAAGGAGAAGCACGCTTATACTCGGCAATGACTTTCAGCCCGTTTTCATCGCGGCGGATGGCATCGGCAAAAGAGAGTCGCTCGCCCGCGTAATGAGTAAACTTTTTTCCTTCACCCTGCATCTGCGCAAGCATATCGAGTTCGGCCTGTTTTGCTTTTCTAAATTTATCAAGCATGGCCTAGTATTCCTTGTCCACGCCTTTGGCGACCTTGGCTTTGGATTTTTCCATACCCTCTTCCAGGGAAACACCATCCAGAATTGATATGGCTGCACCGAGATTCAGAGCAACCATATCAAGCATGGCTTGCGGGGCAGTACCTTTCAAAACTTTGCGAATAGTCGCCAATGCTTCGGGACGGTCCTGAACCGCCACATCTTCGGGTTTGGCTGCTGCAAATCCGTAGGCAGCGGGATCAATCTGTACTTCAGTCAGTTTGCCGTCTTCAACCAGAATGGCTTCGTTCACACCAAACGGAGTCAGCTCGTCAAAGTTACCCGCGCCATGAATAACGTAAGCCTTTTCCACATTGGTCAGCACCAGCACTTCAGCCATAAGCCTCAGAATCTCCGGCCTGCCCACGCCCAGAATCTGGTGGGTGGGACGAGCGGGATTCAGCAGGGGACCCATGAGGTTAAACAGGGTCGGAATTCCCAATTCTTTACGGATTGGGGCAATTTTTCCAAAGGCAGGGTGGTAATTGGGGGCAAACATGAACACAAATTTGTCCCGCAGCAGAACATCGCGGGCTTCATTCACTGTAGTGCCCAGCGAAACACCCAGATCTTCCAGCACGTCAGCACTGCCACAGGAAGATGAAACCGCCCTATTGCCATGTTTAGTAACCAGATAGCCCATATCGGCTAGGTAAATTGCTACAGCGGTTGAACAGTTAAAACTGTTGGAGCCATCGCCGCCTGTGCCGCAAGTATCAATACACGAACTATTGATGCCTTTAATCAACTTGGCTTCACGCAGGGCCGCGCGTACGCCCGCAGCAACTTCAACAGCTGTCTCGCCTTTGGTTCGCAGCCCCATGAGCAGTGCTCCGGCCTGCGCTTTAGTCATGTCGCCGGAAAAAAGTTCTTCGAAAACCGCATCAGCCTGCTCGGTGGTCAGGTCCTGACCAGACGACAGAGCGGTCAGGGCTTCGCTTATAATCTGTGACATTTTTATTTCCTTCTATATATAATGATAGAGTTTAAATCTTTCCGTCCAGAAAGTTCTTTAAGAGCTTCGGTCCATCCGGACTGAGGATTGATTCCGGATGGAACTGCAATCCGGCCCATGGACGATCTTTGTAACGCAAGCCCATGACTTCATCCTGATCTGTCCATGCGGTAAGTTCCAGCTTGTCCGGTGCTTCATCCACGTTGACTACAAGGGAATGATAGCGGCAGACGTTGAACGGGCTGTCCAAGCCTGTGAAGAGACCTTCATTTTTGTGATAAATGTCGGAAGTCTTGCCATGCATGATGCGTCCGGCTCTCACCACTGATGCTCCTGCAAAATGACCTAAAGTCTGATGACCAAGACAAACACCGAGTACGGGGATTTCCTTGGGCAGCCGGGACAAAAATTCAAGGGAAAGGCCTGCGTTTTCCGGGGTACTGGGACCGGGGGAAAGGCAGACCCGCTCAAGCTTACCGGACTCGGCCAGCTCTAGGATTTCCTCGCGGTCATTGCGCAGCACCAGCGGATCAGCTCCTAGCTGCTGGAAAGCCTGCACCAGATTGAAGGTAAACGAATCAAAATTATCCACGAGTAAAAACATCACCACCCTCCGACTGCAAAATTTCCTTGAGAACCCTTGCTTTGTTGTTGCATTCCTTCCATTCCATTTCAGGATCGGAATCATAAACGATCCCGGCCCCGGCCTGCCAATGGCATTTGCCGTCACGAATCCACATGGAGCGGATGGTAATTCCGGTATCAAGGTTCACGGTATCTTTATCCAGACCGATAAAACCTATGCAGCCGCCGTAAGGACCTCGCGGAACTTCCTCAATCTCGGAAATGATTTCCATGGCCCGGATTTTGGGTGCCCCGGAAAGAGTTCCCGCCGGGAATGTCGCCTGAAGCACATCAATGGCATCGTGGTCGTCACGCAAATCAGCTTCCACATAGGAAGTGATGTGCATAACGTGGCTGAAGTATTCAATCTGTTTGAACTTCTCCACGGAAACCGAACCGGGCTTGGCAATGCGTCCAAGGTCATTGCGACCCAGATCGACAAGCATGACATGCTCCGCAATTTCCTTGGGATCAGCGAGCAACTCTTCAGCAAATTTACGATCCCCGGCAGCATCCTTACCGCGCGGACGGGTTCCGGCAATGGGCCGAACTTCCAACCTGCCCTTTTCACAGCGAGCCATAACTTCAGGGGAAGAACCGAGCAGGATTTCCTCACGGCTGAACTTCATATAAAACATGAACGGAGAAGGATTGGCCTGACGCAGTCTACGGTAAAGATCAAAAGAATTGCCGCTAAAAGGTGCTGAAAAACGAGTGGAAAGAACCACCTGAATACATTCGCCCTCGGCAATCAAATTCTTAACTTTGTGGACCCCTTCCATATATTTTTCTTTACCCGGAACCGCCACCGGATCACCTACATTGGTGGGCGCGCAGGTTGCACCGAAAGCAGGAGGGCTGAATTCAAGTTCAGCATCCTTATCTATGGATAAGAAGCAGCAGCTGTGCTTGAGGTGATCAAAAAGAACAACCTTACCCGGCAGTGCCAAACGGACCTCGGCATCTTCTGCAGGCAGCTTGTCTTTGAGCTTCGGCTCCAGCATTCCGGCGATTCCGTAACCCAGAGTTCCGTAAAGACCACGGGTCAGGGCAGGCAGTTCACCCACTTCCGGCTGCGCATTCAAATGCAGTGCCTTCATGACCGCACGCATTCCCTCCAGAAAATCCATACCTGAATAAGTTGCCAGCCCGGCAAGCCTGGAATCTGCACATTCCACAGACAGCTTGCCGTTCATGGGCGAAAGTTTAAGTCTGAAATCCCAGGCTATTAGACTATATCGTCCTAGCCTACCATCAACCTCGGCACTTTCCAGTAGAATCCCCGGCGCATCGCCTACCAGTCCTAGATACAGACTGATCGGAGTTTGCGTATCAGCAGGCAACCATTTGCCGTACTGGGTAAGTTCAATCTTCATCTTAAATTTCTCCGTTTATCTTTAATTGTAATCGCTCACACCAATTTTTAATATAAAAAAAAGACCGCGTTCAGGGAGAACGCGGTCTTTATCTTTTTCAGATGCACTTCTCCCTAGGTATTGTTGTCACGCCACCACCAAGAAGCACGGTCTGCAAGCAAATCCATATCACCTGCTGCTGCTAGGGAAAGAAAAGAACGGAACAGACGAGTCGCTTCCTGACTGTACTGATTGGCATCAGTAATAGTCCCGAAAAGATCGCTGTCCTGAGTGACCATCTTGCGCGCGGATTCGAGTCTGCGCTTGAAAGATGGGGTTATGAATTTTTTGATATTGGGAATTTCCCGTGAACAGGCCAGAAAAGCAATTGTGGAACTGAAGTTCAGGGCCTGAATCATAGCCATAGCCTTGTCATGCTCTTCAATGGAAGATTCAAAAGCACCGAAATTGAGACGTTCGAAAAAATCCTTCACAGCCAGCATGGCAGGCCTATCCTCTTCGCGCTCGGCTACAAGGGCTACTGTGGGTTCGAAATCAGTGGGAATCACCGGGCCGAACAAAGGATGGGTCCCGACCACAGGTCCGTCATAAGACCGTGTCATCTGCTGCACCGGGCGGCCTTTCACCGAGCCTACATCAGAAAGAATTGCGCCTTTTTTCATGTGCGGAATAACGACAGGCAGCACCTCGTCCATAACCGTCACCGGAATGCACAGGATCACCAGATCGGTATCGGGCAGACGGCGGGCCATCTTTTCCTCATCGAGTGGCGTGTCGAAACGGTAGACCATCATTCCCGCTCGTTCGGCAGTAAGCGCAAGGAAACCACCCATCTGTCCACGGGACCCGATGACGGCTACGCTATGTATTTTTTCGAACTCGCACTCCATGGCTAACAACCATTTCCTTTTTTAACTTTTTCCCATTCATCCCAAAAACCGGGGAAAGATTTTGCTACACATCCCGGTTCTGCGGGAATTGATTCAATGCCCGCCATGGCAAAAATCGCAGTGCACATGGCCAAACGGTGATCATCGTAAGTGGTGAAAACAATGCGCTCACCTTTCTTGAGCGGAGCCGGGATAATGGTGATGGAATCATCAGTAATCTCAGCTTTTCCGCCCGCACGCATGACTTCGGCAGCACTTGCTTCGAGGCGGTCACATTCCTTGATGCGCAGATGAGCTACATTAGTAATTGTGGTCGGGCTATCCGCAAAGGCTGCAACCACTGCTACGGTAGGCACCAGATCAGGACATTTGCCCATGTCCACTTCTACGCCGTGCAACTGTGAGGGATAGACAGTCACACTATGATCATCGCTTTCGATCTTAGCGCCCATGGACTCAAGGATGTACATGATTGCCTGATCACCTTGAAGGGAATTTACGTTCATTCCTTCAATCTTCACAGGATTGTTGCCTACGGCACCAGCTGCGAGAAAATAGGAAGCATTGGACCAGTCACCCTCTACCCGGTATTCATCACGCTCAAACTTTGAAGGCTCGACAACAAAACGGATTTCGCCGGGAGTGACCTTCTCAACTTTTCTCCAATCGGTCTTTTTCCATACACCATTCTGCTTAAGCTGAACCTCAAACTTTACTCTGAAATCTTCCATTACGTTGAGGGTCAGTGCCACATAAGGCCATGAAACCGCTTTCTTACCGGTCACATTAATGATGGTAGTATCATCCGCCAGCGGTGCTCCGAGCAGCAGGCCGGAAAGGTACTGGCTGGATTCTTCAAGAGAAATATCCATTTCCTTACCTTTGAAACCGCCAGCTTCAAGGGTTACCGGGGGATAACCATCTTTATCGGAAAAAGTAACCGTGGTGCCTTGAGATTCCAGCGCACTGGTAAGTGCCCCGATGGGACGATCATGCATGCGCGGGGTTCCCTGCACCCGGAAAAGACCCTTACCCGCGCCAGCCAGCGCAGTGATCAAACGGCAGGTGGTGCCGGAATCACGCATTTCCAGAACCGCAGGTTCTTTTGCGCCGCCCTTGGGGCCACCGTCCATACCTGTCACAGTAGTAGCAGTACCATCTATATTGAACTGAGCACCCATGGTGGTCAAACAATCCATAGTCCGGTTGATGTCATTACTGTCCAGAGGATCAAGAACAACAGTGGAACCTTCAGACAAAGCCCCGGCAATCAAAGCCCGATGGGACAAAGATTTGGATGATGGAGCTTTAATTACGATCACATTCTCAGAAGTCATTTTATATATTCCTGGCTTATTAAGCCTAGTAAAAATTCTTTATTAAAAACTTAAAATTTACTGCCGTCTTGCGACCCTGCTGGATAGCTGCCGAGAATTTTAAAAGTCAGGCAGCGGGCCTTGAGATCTTCGATGAGCGACTCATGCTCTTCGGCCCCGAGATCACCTTGCAGATCGACGAAAAACATATACTTCCACTTTTCGCCGAGCGCGGGCCGGGATTCCAGCTTGGTCATGTTGATACTGTGCCCGGAAAGTTCATTAAGGACCTCAACCAATGCACCGGGCCGATCCGGGGTGGTGAAAAGCAGAGAAGTTTTGTCGCGCTTGTCTTCCTGTCCGGGCTTGGGCCCGATGATAAGGAATCGGGTCCAGTTGTCGGGCAAATCCTCAATAGCTTCGGCTACTACATGCAGACCAAAAAGATTGGCCAGCTTTAGATGACCGACTGCTGCAACCGGCTCGTCACTTTCAGAAACCATCTTAGCAGCCTTGGCAGTGGATTCCACAGACACGAGCTCTGCACCGGGCATGTTGGCCCGAAGCCAGCCGGTGCATTGCTCTAGTGCCTTGGAGTGTGAATAGACAGTTTTGATCTCGCTGATGTCGGCACCCTTGGTCATAATACCGTGGCTGATGCGATGATACAGCTCGGCCTGAATGTACACCGGGTAACGCATGAACAGATCAACATTCTGTCCGACCGTGCCCTTAAGCGAATTTTCAAGGGGGATGATGCCTAAGTCGGCTTCGCCCTTGGATACGGCCACAAAAATATCTTCAAAATTGTTTTTAGGGAGCAGGTCAGCCTGACGTCCCATGTGCTGTAATCCGGCAAAATATGAAAATGTCCCTTCGGGGCCTAGATAGACCACACGCTCAGGCCTTTGCAGCCTGCGGGAAGAAGAAATAATTTCGCGATAAATTGCTTCAAGGTGCTCAGGGGGGAGAGTTCCGGGATTGCGCTTGATTAGACCATGCAGCACTTCCTGTTCACGAAAGGGCTTGAAAATCTGATCAGAAGATCCGGCTTTGATGGCTCCAACTGCGAGAGACGCAGCGGCACGCTTGTTGAGAAGCTCAAGAATTTCACTGTCGAGGGAATCAATTTCCACCCGCAGGTCGCCAAGATTTGTTTTGCTGGACTGTGACATTTTACTATTAATCCTCTGAGATTTCTTCTTTGATGCGCATGCCGAAGTGGCGTCCGGCATCGTCAATGCGGCAAAGAACTTCGTCGCCTTCTTTCAGTGTTACCACACTTACAGGCTCACCGTCACCGTTTACAACTCTGATGGTCTCGGCATTCTGGAGGAAAACCTTGCCGGAAACCGGACCTTCAGGGGTTTCAACCTCGGCAGTGATGAGCAGCATGGGCCGGACTTCAAGCTTACTGCGTCCGACAACTGCAACGGAAGTTTCACCACTTTTATCCACAACCAAAACCTCGGAACCGGAACGAAGCTCTTCGAGATAAGTAGTCTTGTCACCGGGCATGAGCGCGTAGGCATGAACAGCTCCCGCATTCACCCTGAAAGGACGCGCGGCAACGTAGGGGTTGGATTCGGTTTCAGCATGCACGAGAAAAGTGAAGGCGGAAGAATTTCCGGTCAGAATGCCCTGTCCTTTCTTGAGCTTGGAGGTGGTATCCACGCAGACCCTGTGAGCCAGTCCGGCAGATTCGATTTTGGTAACGGTTGCTTTCTGGAGTTCCATCTTGCCCTGCGAAAGTTTCAGTTCAGCGACAATCTGCTTAAGATCAGCAGCACCTTCAGGAGTAACCACGATAGCGTCTGCGCCGCGCTCCATAACGCTGGCAGCGAGCCTTGCGCGATCAAGTGATTCAGCTTCGAGAGCCAGTGAATCAATCTGGGCCAGCAAATTTTCAACCGGGATAATTTCCCAACCTGCGGAAAGGCAGACATCTTTGCCTTTTTTGTCAAGATCAACCGCAACAGCTTCGTCAGCCTTTTCGTTGATGGCAACCTCGGGCATATCTTCCGGGGTGATAACGGTAACGCGGCCCAATCCCTCGATGGTTTCCTTGTGCTCCGGGCTGGTCAGGATAGCGTCCACACCCGATTCAAGAGCAAGACTCACAAGATTCTTTTCGAACGGGATCGCTTTGAATATAATTTTTTTCATTTTTCCTTTTCCTAAATTTAAACCAGATACTGGCAACTATTCACCGATGTGGGCGAGAGCGTTATCAACAGTTTCGTCTTCGTGAACAACCATGTGCAAGGCTTCCATCAGTTTCACGCGGTTTTCATGCTGAAAAACATTGCGACCAACGGAAAGTCCGGCTCCGCCAGCTTCGATGGAATCGGAAACCATCTGTAAGAAGTCGCGAGTGGAATCAAGCTTGGGTCCTCCGGCAATAACAACCGGAATGCAGCAGCCTTCGACCACGGTTTTGAAAGATTCAATATCCCCGGTGTAGGGAACTTTTACGATGTCGGCACCCAGTTCTTCACCTGCACGGGCGCAGTGGGCCACAACTTCAGGATCGAATTCATCTTTGATCTGGGGGCCGCGTGCGTAAACCATGGCCAGTACCGGAACACCCCAGCTGGTAGCTGCGGAAGCAACTTCACCGAGATCGGAAAGCATCTGGGCTTCGGATTCATCACCGAGATTTACATGGACGGATACGGCATCCGCACCAAGACGAAGTGCGTCTTCGACAGTACCGACCAGAGTTTTTTTATTGGGAAGAGGGGAAAGACAGGTGGATGCGGAAAGATGAACAATAAGGCCGACGTCGCCACCTTCTTCTCGGTGAGAGCAGCGGACAAGACCTTTGTGCATAAGCACGGCATTGGCTCCGCCCTTGACCATATCGTTAACCGCCCGGCGCATATTGCGCAGTCCCTTGAGCGGGCCGACACTGATACCGTGGTCCATGGGAACAACTATGGACCGACCTGTATTGCGGTTAATGATCCGTTCCATTCTTACACTTTTACCAATCTGCATTTTAATTTCTCCTGAAGTTTGCCTCTAAGTTCTCCAAGATCCGCTTCCCTTTATGGCGACCCGAATAAAAAAAAAGGGCCGCCGGCGATAACTCGCCTGCGGCCCTTTTGTAGAGGTCGTTTGCTTTATTTCGTTTCTACTTTTCCAACGAGCAAACCTCCACCAGACCACAAGCGTGGGTGCACCAAAAATAAAAAAAGTAGAAAAAATATGAGAGGCCGGTGCCTAGGGTGTTAAAAGTCTGCATGGCTGTAACCTAACCGGGTCCTGAAAAAATTGTCAACAACTTTCTTTATTTTATTACCATCATTAATATAATAGACGACGTTTGTAATTTACTCTCGCCATTTAGACCATCACCAAAGACAGATTTAACCTTTTTGTAATTTACGCCCCAGCTACATACGACAAAAAAGTGCAAAAATACATTTTTGTAATCATCTTTCTTGGGTTGACCCAAAACTTTACTAATCATTTCAGACACTTAAAGTTTTGGCACAGTCCCTGCTTTAAAAAATCCATCCTTGAAGCAAACTACATCCCTAAGGAGGACTGTATGACTACTAACTGTTCACTGGTTGGCCGCAAAATTCCGGCCCTCGCAACTCTCATGCTCTTGGCGGCACCTTCCGCAGCTTTCGCTGCTGAAGAAGCCATGTCTCAGGTACACGGTAACATTCTCTGGACACTTCTCGCTGCTATCCTCGTATTCTTTATGCAGGCAGGATTTGCATGTGTTGAAGCAGGATTCACCCGCGCCAAAAGTGCAGGCAACATCCTGATGAAAAACTTTCTCGATTTTTCTGCCGGGTCGATCATCTTTTTCCTGTTCGGATTCGGCCTTATGTTTGGCCTTGATGCAGGCGGATTTGTCGGAACCTCCGCTTTCGGTCTGTCCGGGACCGGATTAACCGACGCCAGCTCCCAGTGGACCCTAACCTTCTGGTTCTTCCAGTCTGTTTTTGCAGCCACCGCAGCAACCATCGTCTCTGGAGGTATTGCCGAACGTACTAAATTCAGCAGTTACATCCTCGTAACCGCCATAGTGACCGGGCTGATCTATCCCATCTCCGGTCACTGGGCATGGGGCTCTCTCTGGCTCGGCGATTCCGGTGCTGGCTGGCTTGAAGGTCTGGGATTCATGGACTTCGCAGGCTCAACCGTAGTTCACTCCGTAGGCGGATGGATCGCACTGGCTGGTGCCATTGTTCTAGGCCCCCGTATCGGAAAATACACTGCGGACGGCAAAGCAAAGGCTATCCCCGGCCACAACATTCCACTGGCATCCCTTGGTGTATTCATCCTCTGGTTCGGCTGGTTCGGCTTTAACCCCGGCTCCACCACCACTGCGGACGGCTCCATCGGCCTCATCGCTGTAACCACCAGTCTCTCCGCCTGTGCGGGTACCCTCGGCGCAATGTTCACCTCATGGTTCAGATTCGGCAAGCCTGATATCTCCATGACCTGTAACGGCGCGCTGGCAGGACTGGTCGGCATCACCGCCGCCTGTGCAACTGTAACTCCCGCTGCTTCCATCATCATCGGAATCATCGCCGGTATGCTGGTAGTACTCTCCATTGAGTTCATTGATAAAGTTCTCAGGATCGACGACCCGGTAGGTGCGGTTTCCGTACACGGCGTCTGCGGTGCATGGGGAACACTGGCTTGCGGCCTGTTCACCTCTCCTGCCCTTAACGACGGTGCAGGCGGCCTCTTCTATGGCGGTGGATTTGCACTGGTCACCCCCCAGCTCATCGGTATTGCAGCCTGCTTTGTCTGGGCATTCGGCGCAGGGTTCCTCGCCTTCACCATTGCCAAGGTAACCATGGGCATCAGAGTTTCCGCAGAAGAAGAAATGAAGGGCCTCGACATCAGCGAACACGGCATGGAATCCTACAACGGTTTCCAGATCTTCTCCAATGAATAATCGAACCATCACAAAGAGAGGAAGAATATAATGAAACTCATCATCACATATATCAGGCCCGAATGCCTTACCCCGGTAAAGCAGGCCCTCTACGCCAAAGGCATCTACACCATGTCGGTAACCAACATCCTCGGCTCCGGTAGAGGGGCGGGATTCACAGAAACCTACCGCGGCGTAGTAATGGAAGTTAATCTGCTCAAAAAAGTACGCATTGAAATCGGACTGAACGAAGACAAAGTCGAAGGAGCACTGGAAGCCATCAAGGCCGGCGCCCAGACCGGAAAAGAAGGTGACGGTGTTATCTTTGTACAGGATCTAAACCGGACAATCAGAATCAGAACAGGCGAAGAATCACTTTAAAATATCACTCTAACCCCAATTAGTGTACAGCAGACCGGGTTCATCATCGGCAGACAAACCCGGTCACCCGGTCCGATGCCCACCTCCATCGGACCCATCGGCCGAAAGGGACTTCCCACCCTTTCGGCCGTTTTTTGAAAAATTTTGAAAAAAGATTTATAAATTCCAAAACCTCTTAGTAACTCTTTGCATCCGTGATAATCGGGTAGGGGATTCTGTAAACAATAAAAAAGCGACTGCATGTATGAATACCACTTCAAAATTATCTATTTCCGAACTGATTGAAAACGATTGTCTAACCACCGTATTGCAGCCGCTGATCTCCATGAACCGCAAGGGATTGCTGGGATTCGAGGCCCTGACCCGTGCAATAAATCCACACACAGGTGAGAACATCCCCCCGGTGAAACTTTTCCGCATGTGCGATGAGATCGAAACACTGACCGAACTAGACCGGGCCTGCCGCAAGAAAGCCTTTGAAACATTTGCACCCATTTCAAAAACTAATCGGTCATTACTCCTGTCCGTAAACATTGACGCGGCCATCATCAATGAGAAAACCTTCGGTTACGGATTAACCGGAAAAATGGCTGCTGAATGCGGCATCCCCGCCAACAACATCATCCTTGAAATCATTGAATCAAAAGCCGGAAGCGACGCAGCCCTCACATCTTTTGTAAGCAAATCCCGCGAACACGGATTTCTCATTGCCCTTGATGACGTAGGAACAGGCCACTCCAACCTTGACCGCATCCCGTCCCTGAAGCCGGACATCATCAAAATAGACCGATCCCTCATCACAGACATCAATACCAAATTTCATAATCTGGAAGTAACCCGTTCCCTGATCAGCCTTGCCGAAAGAACAGGAAGTCTGCCGCTGGCCGAAGGAATTGAAACAGCGGAAGAAGCCCTGACCCTGATGAGCCTCGGCATAGATGTCTTTCAGGGATTCTTCTTCAGCAAACCAGCCCCCGCAGCCATAGCTATCAACACAGATATGAATCCTGTAAAGTTTCTAGCCTCACGCTTCAAAACCCATGTTCTGGAAAAATTTAACAGCCAGAAAAGAATGGAAAACAGCTACAAAAGAATGGCCGAAAAGCTGCGCGAAGCACTCATAAGCAAAACATCCGCCACCGCAAATTCAACACTTTCAGCCTTCATCACCGAAAATATGAACATCGAATGTGCATATATTCTTGATACCAACGGAGTGCAGATCTCTGAGACCATCTGCAATCCGTGCAAGCTTAAAGAAAACAGACGCTTAATTTATCAGCCAGCCCCGGCAGGTGCAGACCATTCCCTGAAAGAATATTACCTGACCATTAGATCAGGAACCCAGTGGCATACCACTGCTCCATACATCTCTCTGGCTTCCGGCAACAACTGCGTCACTGTTTCCACAAAAATGGACGACACCCCCAAATCTCCAATCCTCTGCATCGACATCAGTACCTAATATATTACTTCCTGCCCCCTTTTAACAATTAGCCAGTTGCAAGAGACAAGGGATTGGAATATCTTTCCGGCCTCATTAATATAATACCGGACCGGAAAATGAATAAAGACACTCACGATGGGCTCTTTTATGCCGCCGCAGCATTCGTTATGTGGGGGCTCCTCCCTATTTATTGGAAAACACTTGAAGAAGTCCCGGCCCTTGAACTGCTCTGCAATAGAATTGTCTGGTCGCTGTTTTTTGTAGGAATTCTGCTTTCCTGCAAAAACCGTTGGGCAGAGGTCAAAAACGCCCTTGCGGATAGAAAAGGAAAGCTTCTGCTGACCATAAGCAGCTGCCTCATCGGGACCAACTGGTTCGTATATATATGGGCAGTTAACCACGGACACGTAGTGGATACCAGCATGGGTTATTACATGACCCCGCTAATGAACGGGCTGCTCGGTTTCATTTTTATAAAAGAAAGGCTGGAGAGGCTTCAGGTTATCGCTATCTTACTCGCAGCCTGTGGAGTCATCTATTCTATAATTGATTATGGACACATTCCTTATATAGCATTGACTCTTGCTATAACATTCTCTTTTTACGGACTGGTGCGCAAGGTAATGAAAGTTGAATCCCTGCCGGGTCTGTTTATAGAAACAGCAGCACTTGCCCCGGCCTCTGCGGCCTATCTTGTGTGGCTGGCTTTTTCAGGGGAAATAAGTATATACAAAATAAATACTATAGAGAACTTACTCCTACTCGGAACAGGCGCGGCAACATCCCTGCCGCTCATATTTTTTGCCCATGGAGCACGCAGGCTGCGGCTGATTACACTGGGAATGATGCAGTATATCGCCCCCACACTGGCTCTCATGTTAGGTGTCTTTGTTTATAATGAGCCTTTCAGCTCGGCAAGAATGGTCACTTTCGCCTTTATCTGGAGCGGAATAGCAGTATATGTAGCAGACGGAATAAATAGAAATTTAAAAACAAAATCACAGATAAACAACTGATTTATTTTAATGTACAGTCGGAGAAAAAATTGATTCTAGCAGCAAAAAAAGACAACTTTTTCAAAAAATGGATTCCGCTCAGGCTTATAATCCCTCTAGTTATGATCCTGAGCATAGCCAGCTATCTGTGCATAAAACTGGACACCATGTCCATCCACGATCAGGAAAGAATCTTCAACGAACAACAGGCTCTGCAAACCAAGCTGGTAGCCACAGCTCTGGAAGACAAGCTAGGAAATATTATTGAATCAACCTCAACTATGGCCAAATACTCCTTGGTGGATTTCATCAATGGAAACCGTTCCGCAGAATCTATAAAGAAACTGTTTAAAATCAAACAGAATGATCTAACCGCCCTGACCCTGATCAGCTTTAATCCCGTAGATAAAATCGAACCTCTCAATTCTGAAATCAATTCTCCGAAACTAGTCCAGGCTCATCGCATAGCACAGGAATGGACCGAAAAATATTACTCAGCAGTATCTGGTATGCACTCTGGATTCATTACCCCTAAACCTGTGGTTAATGAGAAAATACGCTTCGCCGGACTGCTTATGCCCATATGGTCTGACAACCATTTTGCAGGAATTCTCACTATTGTGATTGATCTGGCCCAGTTAACGGACAAATACATTACCCCTCTGCAAATAGGAAAATTTGGTTCAGGATACATTGTCGACGGATCCGGGACGGTTGTCTTTGATCAAGAAACTGAAATACAAGGTAAAAATGTATTCTCCCTGCATAAGGGTTATCAGGATTTGATCAAAATAGACTCTCGCATGCTCCATGAACCTTACGGCACCGGGGAGTACTCTTTCACTGTAAAAAGAAATAAGCGAGTGGAACGAAAACTGGTTGCATGGCACAATGTCCATTTCGGAGAAATGAAGCTAGTTGTCGCTATTTCCGCCCCTGAAACAGACGCGACCAGTTCAATGTCTTCCATAAGGGCCATAAGATCGGCAATGCTTGTCTTTTTATTCCTGCTCTTCTTTGCCATAATCTTTTTCTTTTACTATCACAGGTCACAACAACTTCTTCTCCGACAAAACAAGGAACTCAAAAGCAAAGACAATGTTTTTGAAGCCATTGCCGGAAATGCACCGGGCATCATTTATAAATGCGAAATAGTCCAGCCCTATGAAATGCATTATATCAGTTCCAAGGTTCGCAAGGTGACTGGATATGAACCAGAAGACTTCCTCAAGGGCGGCAAAAGTATGTACTACGATCTGGTTCATCCAGATGACCGCACTGGACTTAAAAACGGAATCAGCCAGTCCCTCAGCCAAAAAAAACCATTCGAGCATGAGTACCGTATAATTCGCAGCGACGGCAGTGAACGCTGGGTTTATGAAAAAGGGACCAGACTTCCAGATGAAGGAAGCATGGTCGGTTTCATAATAGATATTACTAACCGCAGAAACGAGGAAAAAGCTCTGAAACAGGCTGAAGAAAATTACAGTGCACTGGTAACCACCGCTCCGCTGGGAATTTTCCAGACTACACCACAGGGAAAATTTATAAATGCCAACAGCCAGATGGCTGCATATTACGGCTACGATTCACCAAAATCGTTCCTTAATGAAACTAATGATATTTCAACGGATTGCTATCTTTTGCCGGAGGAACGGGAACGACTTTTAACCATTCTCGACAAATTCGAACACACTAACAATTTTGAAGCCCGACACAAACGCAAGGACGGAACCACCTTTTGGGCCAGCGAAACCATCATGGCCATTAAAGATGAGAACGGAAACATCCTGCGCTTGGACGGCTTTCTCATGGATATCTCCGACCGTAAGGAACACGAAGAAACCATGCGCCGTTTGGCCATGTTCGACAACCTGACCGGATTACCCAACCGGGTCCTTTTTGATGACCGCTTGAAGCAAGCCATTTCCCATGCCAAACGCAATCGCATGAAAGTTGCTATTCTCTATGCCGACCTCGACAACTTTAAACAGGTAAATGACGAACTTGGGCATATGGCCGGGGATAGCGTGCTCAAAGAAGTTTCCGGAAGATTCAGCGACTGCCTGCGTACAAGCGATACCCTTTCACGCATCGGCGGCGACGAATTTATTTTTATCCTACAGGATGTAGGGACACGCAATGAAATTGAAGTGGTTGCCCAGCGAGTAATTGATTCCATGCGTGCACCATTCTATGTAGGTGAAAAAGTGTACAGAATCGGAGTCAGCATCGGAATCAGTATTTTCCCGGACAAAAGCGAAAACAAGGAAAAACTTATCCGCATTGCTGATGAAGCCATGTACAAGGCCAAGAATAAAGGCAAAAACGGATTTTCATTTTAAATTTTTCAACATTTTTTACAAAAACGGCACATTTTCCTACGAACCGTGTGTAAATAAAGATTTCAAATAGTTGTATTGACCCCGCAGGCCGATATGATAAAACGAAATCAACGGGAGGATATAGTGCCGCCTTTTTTATTTCACGGTACTTTCTCCACCCCGTAAAACACCCACAATACAATTCTTTGGAGAAAGAAATGAAATTTCGTAATGAGCATGACTGCATAGGCCAAAAGGAAGTTCCCGAAGATGCCCTTTACGGGGCTCAAACCATGCGAGCTTCCGAGAACTTTCGCATCACCGGAATCCCCATCTCCCACTATCCGCACATAATCTACTCACTGGCTCAGATTAAAAAAGCCGCAGCCCTGACCAACCTTGATCTGGGCAAACTGGAAGACGACAAAGCCAAGGCCATTGCTTTTGCCTGTGACGAACTGCTCGCCGATAGACACCATGAACAGTTCGTAGTGGATATCATTCAGGGCGGAGCCGGTACCTCAACGAACATGAATGCCAATGAAGTCATCGCCAATATAGGCCTAGAAAAACTTGGCTTCAAGCGCGGTGAATACGACAACCTGCACCCCAATATTCACGTCAACATGGCCCAGTCCACCAATGACGTATACCCCACCTGTCTGCGGCTGACCCTAATCGCCAAAATGGACCAACTTATTGAGTCCATGGAATATTTGCAGAAAAGCTTCGCTGCAAAAGGCAAGGAGTTCTCCCATATCCTAAAAATGGGTCGCACCCAGCTTCAGGACGCAGTGCCCATGACTCTTGGACAGGAATTCACATCTTACGCGGTTATGGTCGGGGAAGATATTGAGCGCGTGCGCGAAGCAAAAGCCCTGATCTGCGAAATCAATATGGGCGGCACGGCCATCGGCACCGGACTGAACGCACCGCCCAAATACGCCCAGATGGTTACCGAAAAGCTTAAAGAAATTACCGGATTCGACCTTGAACTGGCCCCGGACCTTGTTGAAGCTACTCAGGACACCGGAGCCTATGTGCAGCTTTCCGGTGTACTTAAACGCGTAGCCGTAAAAATTTCTAAAATATGCAACGACCTGCGTTTGCTTTCTTCAGGACCGCGCTGCGGACTCAATGAAATCAACCTGCCACGCATGGCTCCGGGCTCTTCTATCATGCCCGGCAAGGTCAATCCGATCATCCCGGAAGTGGTCAACCAGATAGCTTTCACCGTTATCGGAAGTGACGTAACCGTAAGCATGGCTGCTGAGGGTGGACAGCTTGAACTGAACGTAATGGAACCGGTCATTGCTGCCAGCCTGCTTAATTCTCTGACCATCATGCGCCGGGGTTTCCGCACTCTGGCTGACCGCTGCATCTCCGGCATCACTGCCAATGAAGATGTCTGCCGGGGCTATGTGGAAAACAGCATCGGACTGGTCACTGCACTTAACCCCTACATCGGCTACGAGAATTCAACCGAGGTTGCCAACGAGGCCCTCAAGTCCGGACGCTCAGTCTATGACATCGTCATTGAGAAAGGCTATATGTCCAAAGAAGCACTTGATAAAGCCCTCTCACCCGAAGCCATGGTTCACACCCATCCGCTGAACCTTATTAAAACTGCTGAATAAAACCATTCTAAAGCCCGTACAGCTTCTGCTCTGCGGGCTTTTTTTCAAACATATTTGCATCAGGAGAAACGAATGACGCAGGAAAAATCAGCCTCCGCCCTGTCTATGATGTTCGTGATTGTGGGAAATATGCTCGGCGCGGGCATCCTCGCCCTGCCTGTTAATCTCTGTGCCGCAGGGTTCTACCCTTCCGTTGCCGCCACTCTGATTATGTGGGTACTCATGACCTACACCGCCCTGATCTACTCAGAACAGAAGAGCTTGACCACCAGCGAAGACGCCGATCTGCCAACATTTTTCCATCAGGAACTGGGAAACGCCGGTAAATGGGTAACCATCGTTGCCAACCTGATAATTCTTTACGGGGTGCTGGTGGCCTATCTCTGCGGCATTTCGGCCATTATCATGAGCCTGCAATCCACCCTGCCCAAGTCTGTGGTCATGATCCTTTATTTCGCGCTGGTTACCGGAATGACTGCCTTCGGCATGAAAATGATGAAGAAATGCACGCCCTACATGGTCACCATCATGTGGATAACCTTCGGCGCGCTCGTCTTTATGGTTGTTCCCGATGTTTCCGCACCGAATCTTGAAAAACTGGACTGGACTTATATTCCAGCAGGGCTGCCAGTGCTACTCATGGCTTTCCATTTCCACAACATCATTCCCAGTATCTGCCGTACCCTTGAGCATGACCGAAAAAAAATCCGAACTGCCATCATCGGAGGGACAACCATCGGCATGGTCATGAACATCACCTGGCTGGTGGTGGTACTCGGCGCACTTCCACTCTCCAACCCGGAAACCCACATCGACCTGATTACCGCCTTTGGCAATAACGATCCAGCCACCATCCCGCTGGAAAAGCTGCTGCAAACTCCGGTATTCACCTATGTAGCCTTGATCTTCGCCATTGTGGCCATGTCCACCGCCTTTATGGCTAACGGAACCGCCCTGCTAAGCTTCATGCGCGACCTCACCTCCAACAATTTCGGTATCAGCAACAAGACTGCGGTCTGGTGTTTGTCCTTTCTACCTCCGCTTCTGGTCGGCCTGCTTTATCCAGATATTTTCCTCATAGCTATTAATCTGGTAGGCGGAGTCGGAGAATGCATCATTTTCGGAATCCTGCCGGGATTCATTGTCTGGCGATATGCGCCCCAAGGCTCCATCCGCAAATATTCAGGCATGGTGTTAATTGTCTGCTTCGCCGCAGTACTGCTCATTGAGCTTGGGCAGGAATTCGGTCTGCTGCATCTCAGCCCGAATGTGGAATACTGGTCCCATCATACTAGGTAATGCCTCCGGCGGCCCTTCGGGGACCAAAGAAACTTTTTGAAAAAAGTTTCTCTGGACTCTTCAAAAACTTTTAATAAGCTTCGCTACATAAAATGAAAATCCGGGGGATGACTTAATATCATCCCCCGGATTTTTGCTTAAAACTCGGTCTTATTCTTGACCTTCCATTCCCCATATTCTTTCTTCAAGTGAAACAGAGAATTTTCCGTTATCTGATGCGATTGCATGTTGTAGATAACCGTGTAATCTCCTTTAACCCAAAGTTCCACTTGCGTGGGGGTCAGGGTGCGGATACTGAAGCGCAAACCCGAAGTTGAAACTATCGCCTGCTGATATTTATCGAGTACCTTGCGTTTTTGCAGCATGGCCCGGAAATTCTCAAAGGTGGAGCTTTCAAGCAAAAATTGATCCTGCGTAAACATACGCGGATACTCTTCATTGATGGTCACAAAATTTGTGTAGAACTTGTCAAAAAAGACTTTCATTTCATCAAGCACAGCCTGCTTCTTCTCAAGATCACTCATCTTTTCATAAAGGACTTTCTTTTCCTCCGTACTCATCTTACGGGGCTTGACCACCACAGCTTCGCCAACTGCGGAAGTATCAAACTTTCCTTTTTTGGAAGCGGAGGCAGCCGCAATCTCATCAGGGGTGATTCGGTGATACTCGATGAGCACCTCGGAAACCCCTGCCTGCTCAACATTTCCATGCTTGTATACAGAACGGATATTCAAACCGAGGCTGGTAGTGGGGAATTTACGGATTCTGGGATTCTGCTTTTTATCTGAATCCATGAGGGTAAACTCCTGCCGCTGCCCCCCCGAAAATGAAATAGCAACATCTTTAACCCGGTTAACCTTACCATGTTCCAGCCCGGCATCAATCCCGTTCACAATGTAAACAGAATCCACAATAACCTGTGCCGGAAAGAAAAACTGAACCCACTCCCCGGCCCCGCTGCCCTCACTGTTCTCTATCCACCCGGTAGTACTGTTTCCGTCAGCAAGATACTTACCGTTGAAGACTGTTTCGCCTTGTATGGGCACAAAGGATGATGTGCGCACATGGAAAGGCTGAGCATAAGCCATGGAAGGAATACACAAAAGACAGACACATATGATGATCTTGCGCAACATATAAAAACTCCGAAGATGATAGTCAGGTGAGAAATATTATTCGCAGAAACCGGGAAAATTATAACGAAATGAAGATCAGCTAAAAATACAAAAAAGCCCGCCTTTCAACTGAAAAACGGGCTTAGGAGCAATTGCTTGCTCAAAAAAAGACAGTCAAACTATATATTGACTACCAGCGGGGGCGTGGTGCGCGGGGCTTCGCTTCGTTAACCTTGAGGTTACGACCGCCGAAGTCTTTACCATCCAGATTGTCGATAGCTTCCATTGCGCCAGCGTCTTCCATTTCAACAAAACCGAAACCACGAGGACGACCGGTTTCTCTGTCTTCGATGAGTTTAACAGATACAACTTCACCGAAAGCTTCGAAAGCAGCGCGGATTTCGTCTTCAGTTGCAGACCAGGGCAGGTTACCGACATAGATGTTCTTGGACATTAAAAATTCTCCTAAAAAAATGTAAAAAACTTTCACGCAGGTGCGTCAGGTATAAATAAAAGGGCAGCGTACAAGATGCGTACACTGCTCCTTGATATACCTGTTCAAACTAAAACCAACGTCCTTCAAAGAGGCCGTTGGAAACTAAAAACAGTGTTTGACTACTTCCATGCAAAAGTCAAGAAAAATATTTCAAAAATAAAATGTTTTTTTGAAAAAGCATTACACGTCTGTAGTTAAATCAAAAATTATACTTAAGAACTCCGCACGTTACGGCGTCTTCTTCTTGGAGGACGGCCCGGCTTGCGCTGTCCGCTATCTTCACTACTTGTTGAAGATTTTCCATACTTTCGTTTTTGCGAACTACGCGAACTGCGCCCGCCACCACCTGCACCGGCTCCTTTCTCAGAACTTCTTTCAGAACCTCTTTCCGAGCTTCTTTCAGAACTCCTTTCAGAACGTCTTCCAGGTCCTCTTTCGGACCGTTTTGCGCCCCCTCTACCGGAGTTGCCGCCGGCCCTGCGAGGAGCGCCTCTCTTCTGATCCGCATGGGTGTTAGGCTTATCGTAATCAAAATCTTCCAGTTCGCGGTGCTCAATAGAGTAGCCCACAGCCTTTTCAATTTCGCGCATAAGTCGCAGGTCATCACGAGTAACGAATGAAAATGCGCTGCCGCTACGGCCAGCACGGCCGGTCCTGCCGATGCGGTGAGTGTAGGTCTCTGCGGTATCGGGGACATCAAGGTTAATCACGTGGGAGATGCGATCGCAGTCAATTCCGCGCGCTGCAATATCTGTTGCAACCATAACCTTGAAGGTTCCGTCACGAAATCCGTCCAGAGAACGCTGACGCTGATTCTGGCTCATATTACCTTGCAAAAAGGTAGCCTTATGTCCGCGCGCCGCAAGCCTGCGAGCCAAATTCTTGGCCTTGTGCTTGGTACGGGTAAAAACAAGCATGCTCTCGTATTTAGTCTGCTCAAGAACTCTGAACAACAGGTTGTTCTTCAAGTGCTGGCTGACCGGATAAAAAACATGCTCCACGGTCTTGGCCGGGGCGGTATTCGCCACCTGCACGGTTACCGGATTATAAAGAATCTTGTCCGCCAGTTCACGGATATCGTGGGGCATGGTTGCGGAAAAAAGAAGGTTCTGGCGGCGCTTAGGCAGACGAGACATTATCTTGCGGATGTCCGGCAAAAAACCCATGTCCAGCATGCGGTCTGCCTCATCCAGCACAAGGGTGTCCAGCTTGTCCAGCTTGATCACGCCCTGATTCAGCAGGTCCAGCAGTCTGCCGGGACAGGCGACTACAACGGATGAACGGCGGGCAGCCTGAATCTGGGGCATGGCTCCCACTCCGCCGAAAACAGCGGCACTGCGGATTCCTGCCTCAACGCCCAGCTCCATAAAATTTTCATGAATCTGCAAAGCAAGTTCACGGGTCGGCGCAAGCACCAGCACACGCACAGGTCCCTGACCGGAGAATTTATTCTCCAGCAGACGCTGCATGATGGGCAGGGCAAAAGCGGCAGTTTTACCGGTTCCGGTCTGGGCAAGGCCCATTACATCGCGCCCCTTGATAACTTCGGGAATGGCTTTTACCTGAATGGGGGTCGGCGTTTCATAGCCGCAAGCATTGATTCCGGCCATGATGCGCCGGTCAAAAGAAAATTGTTTAAAACTCACAAATATATCCGTGGTGATAGGACTGTATCTGACGGCTGCGCGTGACGGCAACCGTGCTGCGGAAATTATTCCGAATACTTAATAATCTCTGGAACGTAGAGGATAAGGGCTCCGAAAAATGGAGCGAAAATTCCGATTTAAGGAATGCGATCTTTATATGCGTCCAGTCACGCCGAGGTGGGAGTTAGTGACTTATTATGGGGTAAATGTAAAGGAGAAATGTATTAAATAAAAAAATTCCGCAGCACCAAAGCACTGCGGAATCTTATATTCAAATCAACATCCCCTAGGGGACATTAAATCTTAGTAACGGTAGTGATCAGGCTTGTAAGGACCTTCAACATCAACGTTGATGTAACCGGCCTGCTCTTCAGTAAGAACTTCAAGCTCTACACCGAGACGCTCGAGGTGGAGTCTTGCAACTTCTTCGTCGAGTTTCTTGGAGAGGATCATTACTTTGGGTTCGTACTCGTTTTTAGCGAGGTCGATCTGTGCAAGAGCCTGGTTGGTGAAGCTGTTGGACATTACAAAGCTGGGGTGTCCGGTAGCGCAACCGAGGTTTACAAGGCGGCCTTCAGCAAGAACGATGACGGACTTGCCGGATTCCATAACCCATTTATCAACCTGAGGCTTGATTTCGATCTTCTTGGCAGTCTTGCTGTCTTCGAGATAGCCCATTTCGATTTCGTTATCAAAGTGACCGATGTTGCAGATAATTGCTTCATCTTTCATTTTGGAAATGTGCTCGCCGGTTACAACGTGGTAGTTACCGGTGCAGGTAACGAAAACATCACCGCGCTCAACTGCTTTAGCCATGGGGCATACTTCGAAGCCTTCCATTGCTGCCTGAAGCGCGCAGATGGGGTCAACTTCAGTAACCAAAACGCGTGCACCAAAGCCGCGCATGGACTGAGCACAACCCTTACCAACATCACCGTAACCGACAACAACAACGACTTTACCGGCGATCATTACGTCAGTAGCGCGTTTGATGCCGTCAGCGAGGGACTCGCGGCAACCATAAAGGTTGTCGAACTTGGACTTGGTAACGGAATCGTTAACGTTGATTGCGGGGAAGAGCAGTTCGCCTGCTTCCTGCATCTGGTAAAGACGGTGTACACCAGTGGTGGTTTCTTCGGAAACACCGCGAATCTGCTTAGCAATAGCAGTCCATTTGCCGGGATTCTCGGCAACGGAAAGCTTCAGACGATCCAGAACGCACTGGAATTCCTTGTTGTCGGTCTTCTCATCAAGGATGGAAGCGTCAGCTTCTGCTTTTACACCGTGGTGAATGAGCAGAGTGGCGTCGCCGCCGTCATCAACGATGAGGTCAGGACCGGAACCGTCAGGCCAGGTAAGAGCCTGCTCGGTGCACCACCAGTATTCTTCGAGGGTTTCACCCTTCCATGCGAATACTTTTGCAGTACCGTTAGCTGCAATGGCTGCGGCTGCGTGGTCCTGAGTGGAAAAAATGTTGCAGGAAGCCCAGCGAATGTCAGCACCGAGAGCGTACAGTGTCTCGATGAGCATTGCGGTCTGAATGGTCATGTGCAGGGAACCCATGACTTTGAGGCCCTTGAGGGGCTTCTCTTTACCGTATTTTTCACGGATAGACATGAGACCGGGCATTTCGCGCTCGGAAAGCTGCATTTCTTTGTTACCCCAGTCAGCGAGGGAAATGTCAGCAACTTTGTAATCAAGCTTAGAATCTACTTTAAGCATTGTATCCTCCAAAATTTAACTATTTTTTCTCTGATATATAAACAAGGACTGTAAGTCCTTCATTTACGGGAAAACGACGGATATTGACGGATTCAAGACCTGCATCCTTCACCCAACCGCCAAGCTCGTCTTCTGTAAAACCGAGCCTGCGGTCACCGAATTCACTGCGCATACGCTCGTTTGAGTGTGACAGAAAATCGGCAATAACCAACTTCCCACCACTTGAAAGAGTTCGCGCAGCCTCTGCAACAGCTTTATCCGGGCGTGGCAAATGATGCAGAACCATGGAAATAAAAGTCAGGTCAGCTTCCCAATCGCGCAGGGGTAAATGGGTAAGCTCGCCAATACGCAGGCTCACGTCGGGATGATTACCAAGACGTTTTTCAGCCAGTTCCAGCATCTTGGGCGAACTGTCCACTCCGATAACTGTGTCACATTTCGCAAGCAAGCTTTCCAGCAAAGAGCCGTTACCGCAACCGAGATCAACTCCAACCGAACAACGATCTACCAGATGAAGCAGCTCGCTATCAATATTGAACTCGCCGAACACATCGCGCTGTAAACGCTCCCAGTCCTCAGCAATTTCATCAAAAAATTTGCGGGTCTCAAGGTTGCGCTCGGCCAACACCTTGGCTACCCGGTGACGGTCTTCTTCCACTTCGGGTTCGTTTTCAATGAGCCAGCTGACGGATTCCGCAAAGCGATTGCCCTTGCCAGAACGGGCCAGACGGTAGAAATTCCAAAGCCCTTCCCTTCTGGATTCCAGAAGGCCGCTCTCGTGCATAATTTTCAAATGGCGGGAAACACGGGGCTGGGACATACCCAGAACCTGCACAACCTCACCTACATTGAGCTCGTTGTCCCGAAGCATGGCCAGAAGTCTGATTCTGATCTCATCGGACAAAGCTTTACTGAATTTCAAAATTTCCATCAAAAACCCCATCGGCAAAACATAACGACATCTTTATATAACGAAATCTCAATTTGCACTACCCGCAGTATCAGCAAGCGTCAAGCAATAAAAGAATATGATTTGATTAAATCCATCAGACTGTCCAGAATTTGCCAGATGCAAGAAATATAAAGAATGGTGTCTTATGTCCTCCTGAAAGCTTTTGCCAAGATAAGATTTAATGTATAAAGAACCTTCACCAAAGAAACATTACGAGTATATCATATAATATGGCAGCAAAGAAAAAATATAACGGTCCCCGCAAGCGGGTATTCCACCCCCGGCAACGCCAGACTAGGCACATGGGTGAAGCCATGGGTGACTATGTCTCGAATCTGGATGGGGAATACAAGCTTATGATTCCAAGACTTTGGAAGGCATGGCCTGAACTCATGGGCGAGCTTGCCGAATTCGCCAAACCGCTGGGCCACCGCAAACGGACCCTGATCCTCGCATCCGAGGATTCCGTTGCCGCGCAAGAGCTGTCATATTTCGCTCCAGAGATTCTTGAACGAATAAATTCATTTTTTGGTAAAGAAGTCTTTGACAAGGTGCTGTTCGAACTGCTAAACGGCAGGGTTCCATTGGACGGGTACGAATTAAACCGTACTGAGTTCAAGGACGCAAAGATCAAAAAGCCCGGCAAATTAGGCGGGATGAAAGACAAATTTGATCCAGAATCGGCGGTCGGAAGATGTTATTTAAAATACGTCCGCCTTTTTGAAAAATCATAATATTTCAGGGCACAAAGCCCACCTTAAGGAGGATAACATGAGTGAAGAAACACCCACCCTCGAGAGTCTTGAACTGAAAAAGCCCCTCGACAAAATGACCACCAAGGACCTGCGTCAGCTCTGCATCGACAAAATGCCCCTGATCGCTGGTGCTTCCGGTATGGACAAAGAGACCATCATCTCCAACATCAAGGAATACCTTGGAATTGAAGACGAAGAAGGCGCAGTCTCTCCTTACAAAGATCAGATTATCTCTATCAAAAGAAAGATGAGAGAAATGCGTATCGAGAAAAAAGCTGTTGATGGTCGCGAAAAGCGCAGCCAGCTTCGTCGCAGAATCAACAGAATGAAAAAGCAGACTCGCGCGCTTGCTAGAGCTCTGTAATAATTTTATTTTCGGAACATTCCAAGTATTCCGAAAATAGTTGTTGACAAGAAGAGTCATTCCAAATAAACACTCTTCTCGTTGCTGGGACATCGTTCAATCGGCAGGACGACGGGTTCTGGTTCCGTTAATCAAGGTTCGAGTCCTTGTGTCCCAGCCAACAACAACATATTTTTGAGATGCGTCCCCATCGTCTAGCCTGGCCCAGGACACCGGCCTTTCACGCCGGCGACGGGGGTTCAAATCCCCCTGGGGACGCCAACTCAAATTAAGACTTGAACTGCCAGAACAAGTCTGACCCAAAAATCCGGCTTCACACTTTGATTTTAGGCCAACGTGAAGCAGGTACATATTCAAGATGCGTCCCCATCGTCTAGCCTGGCCCAGGACACCGGCCTTTCACGCCGGCGACGGGGGTTCAAATCCCCCTGGGGACGCCACGAAATTTCTAAGCCCGATTCGCAAGAATCGGGCTTTTTCGTATTTGAAGCCTAAAAAGAAACCTTGCTTCCAATCTCTTCCCACTACCCTTACCAATGAATTACCTCAAAGTTGACAGCGCAAATTTGTTCATGCAATTCATGAAAATCACCCCTCACTTCTACTGGGCAAAATATGAGCAAAGAACAAATCCATAAAGCTATCGGCCAGCACTGGGACGAAAGACGGGCAAATTCTAATCCTCTTCGTGATCGATGGTGGAAATCTGAAAAAATCATTTCCCACATCAACAGCATTATTTGCGGCCCCCCCTTGGCCGGGGTAAGCCAAGGCCCCATGTCTCTACTTAAAGAAATGCTCCAAGGTAGATCGTTTGGAGAAGCCCTTTCAATAGGCTGTGGTGGAGCGCATAAAGAGCTTGAGTTTGTGAAGCAAGGGTTGGTTGATCATTTCTATCTCTACGAACTGAGCAAAAAGAATTGCGAGCTTGCCAAGCAGAGATTTGAAAGCGCTGGCTTTGGCGAGCGAGTCACCATCATCAATAAAGATTTTTTTGAAACACAGCCAAGAGAATTCGACCTTATCCACTGGGATAATTCCCTGCACCACATGTTCAATGCCCGCGATGCCATTGCACGGACATACGACTGCCTGCGTCCGGGCGGTGTATTCTACATGAATGACTTTGTGGGAAGTTCACGGTTCCAATGGTCGGATGCGGAATTGGAGCAGATCAACTTTTTCAGAAAAAATCTCCCCGATGAAATTTTCATCAACCCGCTGGGAGGAAAATTCCCACGCAGAGTTGAAAGACCTTCCCTAAAACAAATGATCGCCGCCGACCCGTCTGAAGCTGCCGACTCAGCTTCAATCATCCCCGCGCTGGAAGAACTGCTTCCAGACCCCAAAATTATCCCCACAGGCGGAACCATTTATCACACCGCACTGAACGATATACTGGTTAACATTGATGAGGATTCCCCGCTGCTTACCCAAGCTTTAAAGATCGACAAAGCGATTACTAAGAGGGGATTTTTTCAGTATGCGGTTTGTTTGGCGGGGAAGTAATCAACCTTCCCCTCTTCACTTTTTTCAAAAAAGATTTACTTTCTAGTTGACAGTAATCTTAATTCTACATAAAAGGTTCTCTCGCTGCTGGGACATCGTTCAATCGGCAGGACGACGGGTTCTGGTTCCGTTAATCAAGGTTCGAGTCCTTGTGTCCCAGCCAGCAAAAATTTTACCCGCTTCAAAAGTATCAGGCTACTGAAGCGGGTCTTTATATACAGATGCGTCCCCATCGTCTAGCCTGGCCCAGGACACCGGCCTTTCACGCCGGCGACGGGGGTTCAAATCCCCCTGGGGACGCCATCAGTAAAAACGACCAACCAGCCAGACTGGTCGTCCCATAAAATCCAGCTTCGTAAAAGTGATTCAGGCCACTGAAGCAGGTACATATTTTAGATGCGTCCCCATCGTCTAGCCTGGCCCAGGACACCGGCCTTTCACGCCGGCGACGGGGGTTCAAATCCCCCTGGGGACGCCATCTAGTAAAAACGACTTGCCAGCCAAGTCTTTATATAAAACCGGCTTCGTAAAAAGTGATTCAGGCCACTGAAGCAGGTGCATATTTAAAATGCGTCCCCATCGTCTAGCCTGGCCCAGGACACCGGCCTTTCACGCCGGCGACGGGGGTTCAAATCCCCCTGGGGACGCCACTTTTCAAAAAAAAGGATTGAATCGAAAGATTCAATCCTTTTTTGCTTTCCAGCCCGGACAGCCTAATTAATCCCCACGACAACTCCGTTACGCTGGACAAACTTCACCTCCCCGTCCCGGTCAACATAAATCGTTTCCGGGACCACACTGAGTTTCCTGACAGCCACAATCCTGCCATCAGGACCGACCTTGATTATCCGCTGCTGCGATCTGGACAGCACATAGAGTGAATCATCAGGACACAAGGCCAAGCCGCTAATATACCCGAATCCGTCCGCGAAACGAACCCACTCTCCATCACCGTAGACAACATAAACGATGCCCTCCTCCTGTTTGGCGATGTAGTGACTGCGCTTACCTTCCGCCACCAGCATCCCGGCTGAAGAAGGTTCCGCCATCAAGACCAAAACAAACAGTACAAACATTGCCGCAACAGCACTCCGACGAGTAAAACCTGAAAAATACAATCCGTACATTTTGAGTACCTCCAACTTGTGTTTGATTTAAGTTACGACAAGGTATAATACGAATCCAATACCATTTAACCTCGTTTTAATATCAAAAAGGTATCATCATGCGTATGCGCCAACTTCGCTATTTTAAAGCTGTTGCCGAGGAGCTTCATTTCGGAAAGGCTGCGGAAAAATTGCATATCCAACAGCCGCCACTCAGCAGGCAGATCCAGAACATAGAAGAAGAACTGGGAGTGATCCTCTTCAAGCGCACAAACCGCAAAGTGGAACTAACCGAAGAAGGCTGCTACTTCCTTCAGGAAGCCAAAGAGATGCTGGCGATCATGGACCGCTCCAAAACAACTCTGCAAGCCATGGGAGACGGAACAGCGGGCAAGCTCAAGATAAGCTTCATCTATCTGGCCCTGTCCTCGGCATTCCCGGAAATCATGAGGGATTTCATCAAGGATTACCCGGATGTAGATGTCAGCCTTCATGATGAGAACACCTATTTTCAGGTCAATGCGGTAAAAGAAGGAACGCGTCACGTGGGCTTTGTGACCATGAAGCTGGTCGACCTGCACGGGCTTGAAAGCATGATCGTGCACAGGTCCACCTCATGCGCGGCAATCCCCGCAAGCCACCCTCTCGCCCAGAAGGACGTTCTAAGCCTCAAAGACCTCGCACAGCTGCCCTACATATGCAGCACGGACTCATACTGCCGCATGCGCGTAAAAGAGATGCAGCGCATGTTCAGCGAGACAGGGCTGGAGCTTAAAATAGGCATGCAATACGAACGCAAGCACACCGGAAACGTCTTCGTAGCCGCCGGGCTGGGTTGGACGGTCCTCAACAGCGATTCCGCCGGAACCATCCCGGACGGCATCGCCCTAAAACCGCTTGAAATTGAGCTGCATCCCTTCGAGATAGGCATGGTCTGGAATCCAGAGCGCATGACCCCGCTGGTGCGGAATTTTATTGAGTTTTATAAGGGGCGGGTTGGGGAGTGAGGTTTTTGCTTGCCTTTGATCAGATTATCTTCCATATTCTAATCACGTTTTGATTAGAATAACCCGGATATTCACCTCATGACAAAATACATATGGCAATCGCCACACTGGCCCGAGCTTAAATTTGATGCCCAAGTCCTGCTCCCCCGCCTCAGTATTTGCAGGCGCAAGCAGGGTGAACTGCTCAGCAGAATCAGTACGCTTGATGAAAACTTCATCATTGAAGCGGAAGCCTCCCTGCTGGAATCAGAAGTAATACGCACCAGCGAAATTGAAGGGCTGAAACTCGACCCGCAATCGGTACGTTCGTCAGTTGCCCGCAAGCTGGGACTCGAAGACGCAGGCATACCCAAGGTCGGACGTTACGAAGACAATCTGGTGGAAATTCTTCTGGATGCCACGCAGGTTCATACAGGTAAACTCAGCAATGAACGTCTCTTCGCATGGCACGCAGCCCTGTTCCCTTCGGGATATTCAGGAATCACCCCCATCACTACCGGGGCATGGAGATCAGACAAAGACGGAACAATGCAAGTCATTTCCGGCAGACCGGGCAAGCAGAAAGTCCACTACGAAGCACCTCCGGCTGAAAGGCTCGAAAAGGAGATGTCCGCCTTCATGGACTGGTTCAATACCCCCGGAGATCAAGACGGCATCATCCGCGCGGCAATTGCCCATTTCCGCTTTGTGACCATCCACCCTTTTGATGATGGCAATGGCAGGCTAGCCAGAATAATCACCGACCAAGCCATGGCGCAGGATGAAAAAACATCAAGGCGCGCCTACTCACTCTCAGCCCAGATAGCCGGTAACCGCAAAGGGTATTACACAATCCTTGAGCAGACCCAGAAAGGAGATGGAGATATCACCCCATGGCTGCTCTGGTTCATAGACATGCTCGAAAAAGCAATCCTCAATTCGCAGACCATCATCGCCCATACTTTAACGAAGGCCGATTTCTGGAAAAAACACGCCACCACCCAGCTGAATGAGCGCCAACGCAAAGTAATCAATAAGCTCCTAGATGCCGGACCGGACGGATTTGTTGGTGGACTTTCCAACAAGAATTACGTCAGCATCGCCAAGTGCGGACCTGCTACAGCAACTCGCGACTTGAAATATCTTGTTGATGTGGGGGTGTTGGTTAAGAGCAATAGTGGGGGTAGGAGTACGCGGTATGGGGTGGTGTGGAATGACTTGTAAAATTACAATTTAGCATAACATAATAAAGGAAACAGAAATGATCCCAACCCCAGAACAATGCGAAACCCTCCTCGCCTCCAACAATACCCCGGAAGCGACTATTATCCACTCCCGAATGGTGCGCGATGTTGCCCGCCGCATCGGGCGCGATTTAAAATGGCTGCGTGACCGGGGGCCCAATCTAGCCCTGATTACGGCTGCTGCCCTGCTGCATGACATTGCCAAAGGTAAACCGGACCATGCTGCTGCCGGAGCGGCAATTATACGCGAGAACGGCTATGATGAAGTTGCAGACATTGTGGCTGCTCATAATGAACTGGATTATTCCGGCGATCTTCCGGTCACGGAAAAAGAGATCGTCTTTATTGCCGATAAACTGGTCAAAGGCGACCAGATGGTCACGGTTATATATATGTATGACCATAAGATCGAATCCTGTTCCGATGAACAGCTGCTGGCAAAACTGAAACAGTGCAAAGAAACCGCCCTGCGCATCAAGACCGCCATTGAGCAGGAAACAGGAAAGAATCTTGAAGAGCTTGCCATTGCTGAAGATTAAGCTTCTGCAAATAATTTTTAGGACCCGCGGCTATGTCATATAGCGGCGGGTCTTTTCTGTTTTAGCTCCGCAAAAAAATACAATTCAACCAAAAAGTTGCAAACTTTGCATAGTTTCGCGATACTTATTCAGAAAAATTTATGTAGCTCCTTTAAATTCAACACTTAGCATATCCATTCTAAATTTAGCTGCGGATCAGGAGATACGAATGGCCAAAAAAAGCAAAATTGAAAAATATATTGAGCCCGGAGAACTTCCGGCTTTCCTGCGTAAAATCGCAGACGCCCTTGAAGGCGAGGCTTCGGAAGACGACGCCTACCTTGTGATGATCGAAGGGTTCAAAAAGCTGAAAATCAACATCCGCAATGAGTTCGGACACACTGCCGTGAAAGTCACAGCCAAACCCATGTCTGCGCACATGGCAAAAGACGAGTGTCCCGAATCAGAGGTGGCGACTCCTGCGGAACCAGACAGCAGTAAACCTAAATTCAAAAATCTCAAAAAACAGATGAAGGCATCCTTCAAGATTATTTTTAAATCCGTGCATGCGGGAACCTTGCCTCCGCCGGAAGTAGTGGAAGAGTTCATAGCTGATTCCCGGCTTATGGTCAGCTTTGAGGGCTACGGCGACGAATACTACAACGAATACATGGCAGCATGCGAGAAATTCCAGCAGGCGTGCGATGAGTCAGATGTAGAAGCCGCCCACAAAGCCTGTGACGAAATCAACAGCATCACCGCCCACTGCCATTCCCGGTACAAATAAGAGGTCATAATGAATAGCGCAGCATCCTGCCCTGCGGCAGTAAAAGTTTCCCCTGAAATATCTGATGAAGACCGACAACTGTTTCGTGAAGTCATTTCCACCGATCTTGCTGACTGGCAGATCGAGCAGATAGTAACTCCCACTAGGATTTACCGCAGACAGGAAAATTTACTGGCCGTGCACTGGCACCCGGAATTCGTGCCCTTCAAGTACATCTCCCAGCGCGTGGAAAAGATGTTTCCTAACGTGCACGATAAGCTGATGATCCCCACCCAGCACAATGTGCTCATGAGTTACGGGGACTACACCGGAGTGGAGGTGGATTGTTACGCCAGCGGCTTTAATCAAAAAGTTCAGCTGCTCCTCCACTTTGAAAATGAAAAGGTAAGAGAGGCCCATGTACTCAAGTCCATGCTGGCCCACACTTTTAAATACCGCTCCTCTCAGCTTTTCGAATACATGGACAGCATCACCAAACCCATTGAAGCCCGGGTGGAAAAAGCAGCCAAAGCCACTGGCGCGGATGAGGATCTCGTAGAAATGGTCCGGGTCTACGTGACCAAAATCCAGACCATGCTTGATGAAGAATGGTCCAGCGTGCCCAAAGATTCCATCAAAAATAAATTACTCAAGAATTACTTTGACGCCATGCGCCCCAAATATGGCGATACCCTGATCAACCGTATTCAAGCTTACATCAAGGAAGTCAAAAAACTGGTCAAAGCCGACTTCTCACTCAAATTCTTCTACCGGGCCACTGAAGTGATCGAGGAAGCGCGTTCTTTGGGCGGCTGCGTGGTTATCCCCCACCCGGAAGAGTTCTGGCCCATCCTGCTGGCAAAGTATGATGTGGACGGCATTGAGGCCTGGAATCCGCAATCCCAGCGTTACACAGAATTTCTCATTTCCGTGGTCAATGAACAAAACGATTCCCGCCCCGCCGGAAGCAAGGAATTGCTTATCTTCATGGGCGACGATTGCCACATGAGTGAAAAAACCAAACCTCTGGAGACTCAGGACCATGCCAAGGCGGCCCGCGAGATCGGCCTGCAACCCGCATGGGACGACCTGAATATTCGCAAGAAGCTCATTGTTGCCGGGATCGACAGATCTTCGGTAATAGCTGAATATAAAGCAAGAATGGCCAATTAACACTCCACGCTAATAAAACCATAAAAGATAGATACAGACACATGCTTACATTCGAAGGATTGGACGAAAATTTTAAATTCCTCATCCTTGAGGTCTTGAATCAGCTTAAGGCTACCCGGGAATTCGTGGCTTCGCCCTCCCGTTCCCTGTTCCGCAAGATAACCTCGCGCGACGACTACATTGATAACCTGAAAACAGTTATCGAAAACAAGTCCTATTCCCGCATCAACAGTTCCATTGACCTTGATCCCAAGCTGCTGAACAAGATCAGAGCCATTCAGCTTTCCTCGGTCAATCTGGAGCGTATTGGCGACCATTGCGTAAACATCGTCAACCAGATGGCTTACCTTGAGGACAAAGGCTACGTTAACCGCTACGAGTGCGCCGAAGCTTTTGATATTATTGAAGAGAGCACCGCAAAAATAGCAAACGGATTCAGCTCGGAAGATATGCCTCTGGCCCTTGAAATCTGTAAGTCTGAAAACAGGCTGGATTCATTATACAAAGACAATTTCAACCGTATCATGGCTGAAATGGGCAGCGGTAAAAACATTCCCGACCTTGTTACCTGCCTCTTTATATTCCGTTATCTGGAAAGAATCGGTGATTCCCTGCTCAACATCGGGGAAGCTATCATCTTTTCCATTCTCGGTGAGCGCATCAAAATTGAGCAGTTTGAATCCCTGCAACAGACTTTAAGTGTTTCCGGGTACGACGGATCATTCTCGGACATCGACTTTCAGGGCATCTGGGGATCACGCTCCGGCTGCCGCATCGGACATGTCCAAACCAAGGATAAGGAACAGGCCCCCCCGGTGGCACAGGGAAGTATTTACAAGGAAGGAAACCTCGACAAAATCAGATTGGAACGAACCAGCCTCGAACAGTGGAATAAGCGTTTTCCGGGTATGGTTCCAGAAATCTTCGGTTTCCATGAAACCAAAGATGAAAATAAAGGTTCCATGCTGGTTGAATTTCTGCCCGGCTGTACGCTTGATACCATGATCCTGACTTCGGACGATGCCGATCTTGAAAATGCCCAGTTCACCCTTGAGCAGACCTTGCGCCATGTCTGGTCCAGCACCAAGAAAGATGCTCCGGCCCCGACCACCTTCATGGACCAGCTCAAATCCCGTCAGAACGGCGTATTGCAGGTCCACCCGGAATTCCACCGCAATGACCACCAGATGGAAAATGCTAAAGTCATATCCACTGAAGAGTTGATCGACGAGTGTATGGCTATTGAAAAGTTGCTCCCGGCACCGTTCACCGTATTCATCCACGGAGATTTCAATTGCAACAACGTGGTATACAGCAATGAAGACGAAAGAGTCAGATTCATTGACCTGCATCGCTCCCGTGATTTCGACTACATTCAGGATCTTTCGGTTTTCCTTGTTTCCGGTTTCCGCATGCCTGTTTTCGAACGGCCCATCAGAAACAAGATCAACGCGGTAATATCCCGTATGTACAACTTTACTGAAGAATTCGCTCAGGAAAATAACGATGAGACATGGCAGGCCCGCCTTGCGCTGGCATTGTCCCGTTCCTTCTACACATCCACCCGCTTTGAATTCAATTACACCTTTGCCAAGGAAATGTTCAACCGATCCATGTTCCTGCTGGAAAAGGTGAACCGCTACAACGGAAAGTGGGATCACTTTGTTCTGCCGGAAGACATCCTTCATTACTAAGAAGCAAAAAAGGTGCTGACTATGAAAATAGGCGTAATAGGACTCAAAGACGCGTGGTCGTCCGAACAGCTGGCTGAGGCTGTAGCTGCCAAGACCGGTCAGGAAAAAATGATTTTTGAGATGCAGGATGTGCGGCTCGATCTGCCTTCCGGGCGGGCCATGGTGGAAGGACATGATCTCTCCACTTATGATGCGCTGATAATCAAGAAAATCGGCAAGAAATACTCCCCGGACCTGCTGGACCGTCTTGAAATGCTGCGTATGCTTGAAGGGCGCGGGGTGAAAATTTTCTCATCCCCCTACTCCATCCTGCGCGTGCTGGACCGCCTCACTTGCACCATATCCCTGCAACTGGGCGGCATCCCTATGCCTCCGACCACCATAACTGAAGACGTGGACCATGCTCTCGCTGCTGTGGAAGAATACGGCGAAGCTGTCTTCAAGCCCCTGTACAGCACCAAGGCCCGGGGCATGTTCGTACTGAAACCCGGCCCGGACGCCCGCAAGGTCATTGAGGATTATCACAAGAAGTACAGCACAATGTACATCCAGAAGACCATTGACCTCAATAACAGTGATCTTGGCATTGTCTTTCTCGGCGGCGAATACCTTACCACTTACGCCCGCTGCAAGACTACTGATTCATGGAACACCACCACGGTCAACGGCGGCAAATACGCCCCCATAGATCCCCCGCAGGAAATCATCGACCTCGCCCAGAAAGCACAGGCCATATTCAATCTTGATTTCACCTGTGTGGACGTAGCCATAACTCCCGACGGTCCCTATGTTTTTGAAGTCTCGGCCTTCGGAGGTTTCCGCGGCCTGCTCGATGCAAGAGGCATTCATGCTGCTGCCCATTACGTAGACTATGTAATCAAAAAGGTGGAAGGAGAATGAGCCGGACCTCAATCACTAAATCCGCAATTGTTGAAAAATACCGCAACGAATTTCCGGCCACAGAGTCCCTGTTCCTCGACCTCGGCGGCTGCGTAATTGAGACAAGGGTAAACAATTCCAAGCTACTGTCCAACCTGAAGAACTACTTCAAAGAATTTCTGGCTGGCACAGACAAAAGCGACATTCTGATCACTGCCCATGAATGCCCCAAAGCGGACCTCGGCCTAGAGTATACCATAAAGCAGCCTGAACCGGGCAAAACCAAGATCAAGGAAGAATTCTGCAACCTTTCCGACGGGCGCGTAGTTTACAAAAGACTGACCGGCATGATCTTCATTTTCGGCGGAGGCGTGAATATTGCCATCGGTCCCTGCATTGAAAACTCCAGTCAACTCATCAACTTCATCAACAACCGTTTCATTGAATACAAACTCAAAAAAGGCTGCTTTCTCGGACATGCTGCCGGGGTAATTACCAATGGTCGCGGCATCGCTCTGGCTGGTTTTTCCGGTATGGGTAAATCCACCCTTGCCCTGCACCTCATGAGCCGGGGAACAACTTTTGTCAGCAATGACCGCGTAATGGTTGAAGACAAAGGTAATTCCCTAACCATGTACGGAGTTGCCAAACAACCACGCATCAATCCCGGCACCGCACTGAACAACCCGGACCTTTCCTGCATCGTAGCTCCCGAGGACAAGGAATATTTTCTATCCATGCCCAAGGAAGAACTCTGGGAACTTGAGCACAAATACGATGCCCTCATCGATGAATGCTACGGTAAAAATAAATTCGTACTCAAGGCCCCCATGAACGGGCTGGTTATCCTCAACTGGCAGCGCGATAATTCCGAATCCGTAGTCAAAATTATTGATCCCAAAGAGCGCAAAGACCTGCTCCCCGCATTCATGAAGGAGCCGGGACTATTTTACCTTCCCGATTCTGCTGAAAAAACGAGTACGCCGGGAGTTGACGCCTATGCTGATTTTCTGTCAAAGACAACTCTCATTGAAATCAGCGGTGGCGTGGACTTTGATAAAGCTGCCGATGCCTGCCTCAAATTTATGAAAGAAGGCAGTATTTAATCATTAAATAAGCCTCCGGCAGCCCTGCCGGGGGCCAGAGAAACTTTTTGAAAAAAGTTTCTCTGGACTCTTCAAAAACTTTTAATAAGGCTTCGCCATCTGTATATTCGAAGGTCGCTTTAACGCGATAGATGCGAAGCATACTAAAAGTTTCTGAAGGGGAAACTCTTGCAAGAGTTTCCCCTTCCCCAACCGCCGGAGGCAATAAAAATTACAGGAAGAGAATGCGCATTAAAATCGAACGCGAAGTAAGGGTGCCGGACCCGATGAAGCTGGAACGCTACCGGAGAACCCCGGACCTCGGCCCCCGAATCCTCTTTTTCAGTGGTGGGACCGCCCTTAAAAAAACTTCGTCCGTACTGACCCAGTACACCCATAACTCCATCCACGTCATCACCCCCTTTGATTCCGGGGGCAGCTCCGCGGTTATCCGTAATCAGTTCAAAATGCTGGCTGTGGGGGATATCCGTAACAGACTCATGGCCCTTGCGGACCAGTCCGTACTTGGCAACCCTGAAATATATAAACTTTTCTCCTACAGACTGCCCAAAGATGCTGACGAAAGTGAATTACTCGCTGAATTTGAAGAAATGATGGAATGCCGACATCCGCTGGTGCGCGATATCCCGGCCCCCATGCGCAAAATAATCCGCAATCATTTTATAAAATTTGCCGACATTATGGATGATTTCAACCTGCGCGGGGCCAGCATCGGAAATATAATCCTCACCGCCGGATACATCAGCAACCGCCGTCATATCGACCCGGTGCTTTATATCTTTTCCAAGCTGGTTGAGGTGCGCGGTATTGTACGGGCTACTGTAAATCTGGATATTCATCTGGCAGCCGAACTTGAAGACGGCACTTTCGTGGTCGGACAGCATCGGCTTACCGGAAAGGAAGCCTCCCCCATCGGCTCCGGCATCAAAAAACTCTGGCTGGCCGAAAAACTGGGTGACTCCACCCCGTGCACGGTCCAGATCCCCAATAAAATGAAAAAGCTGATCAACAGCGCAGAGCTTATCTGCTATCCCTTGGGAAGCTTCTATTCCAGTGTAGTGGCCAATCTGCTGCCCAAAGGGATCGGAAATGCCATCAGCGACAGCAGGTGTCCTAAAGTTTTCACTCCCAACACCGGTACCGACCCGGAACTGAAAGGCCACTCGCTTACGGATCAGATCAATAAGCTTATCTGCTACCTGCGCAAGGATGACCCTGACAACATCGCCATAAGCGATGTACTCAATTTCGTCCTTGTGGACTCGGTAAACGGAATCTATCCCGGCGGTGTTGATAAAAAAGAGATAAACAAACTCGGCATTCAGGTAATTGACTGCGAACTCGTCAGCGATGAAAGCACTCCCTATCTGGACCCGGAACTTCTCTCGCAGGCCCTGCTTTCACTGACCTAGCATGCCCCCTTCATTGACTTTCACCCCCGCCCCCTTACCTTATAAGTAGGAAGGTGTATGTTTTTGTTAAGCCCAACTTAATTGCACAGCCGCAGGAGGGCCAAATGAAGTTCACGACTATGAAAGCTTTATTTGTCATTGTTCTAGCGGCTGCAATGCTCATCTTTGCAACCGTTGCCCACGGGTCCAGCTTCAGATTCGTGATGGAAAACAAGGGCAAGACGTGGAAGCTCGGCAATAACTATTATCTCGGCTCCATTGGTCTCAAGGACCTGCAAGTCACCGATACTTTCACCATCGGTGATATTGACTCACACATTGACCACAGCATCACTGTCCGCTTCTACGCCGGAAAAGGAATGCAGGGATTCAATGAATACACTCCCCTGACCGCTGAATCCGTCTTCGACTACACCTCACTGGCCGGAATGCAGAGCATTGATAACGCTTTCTATGTAGAATTCGAGCCCAAGAAGATCCGCTTCGGACACTTTGGATACGAAGGACACAAGAACCTGCATGCCAACGGAAAAATGGGTTTCCTTGAGTCTGTTCCTGCACCAGTACCAATTCCCGCCACATGGATGCTAGTGGCAGCTGGCCTGCTGCTCACTGCTGGAGCAAAGCGACTCCTCTCATAATCCACCAAGCCCCGACTAAACAGCCGGGGCTTTCTCATGCTCTGGTCAAACGGCAAACAATGCTTACCTTTTCCCGAACTCCTGATTAACACACCCAACTACAGGATATAAAATGTTACCAGTTATAATTGATCCCAAGCTTTGCAAAGCAGACCAGCTTTGCGTACATGAATGCCCTCTCTCAGTCCTCACTGTGAAAGAAAGAGGACAGGTTCCCACAGTACATCCCAAAAAAATCAATTACTGTATAAACTGCGGTCACTGTATGGCCGTCTGTCCCACTGGAGCCATCACCCTGACGGCATTTAAAGATAAGCAGGCAACTCCCTTCAGCAAAAGCGACCAACCTGAACCAGCCGCTGTTGAAACACTGATCAAAACCCGCCGCTCGGTACGTAAATTCAAGAAAAAAAATGTCAGTGCGCAGGAAATCGGCGAACTGATTAACATCGCAGCCTACGCCCCTTCCGGACACAATGCCCAGCCAGTTTCATGGACCGTCCTAGATACCCCGGAAAAGGTCCATGAACTGGGGGAAGTCGTTGTCGAATGGATGGAAGAAATGGTGAAGCAAAAAAATCCACTGGCTGACAAACTCTTTCTTGCAGGATTGGTCAATGCCTGGAAAAAAGGAAATGACGCCATCTGCCGCAACGCTCCGGCAATTGCAGTTGCATGGGCACCCAAAATGGGCATTACTCCGCAGGCGGACACAATAATCGCCACCAACACCCTTGAACTGACAGCTCACGCCAAAGGGTACGGAACCTGCTGGGCCGGATATGTAATTCTGGCTGCGGTTTACAGCGCAAAGGTGCTAAGCCACCTAGGTATCCCGGAAGGACACATGGCTCACGGAGCATTGTTCCTCGGACATCCGGCAGTTAAATATCGCAATATCCCGCCACGACATAAAGCAGTAGCAGAAGAGCAGGACGGAAAATTCATCTTCCGCGCCCGTCCGAATACGCATTAAAAAAATACCCCCATCTTTCATGGAAGATGGGGGTATTTTTTACTTTTCATCATTAACGCGCTTACCGGGCTTAAAGGCCGTGCGCAGAAATTTGGGGGTAAAAAGCCGGAAAGGATTGCGGACCAGCATGTCGGGCATGAGGTGATACCAGCGGTAGCCCAATCGATGATAGACCTTTTTGGCCAGACAGCCGTACCCAGCCTGCCGTGCGGCCCAAAGAGCAGCATCGCGCTGACATCTTGAGGTGGCCACAGCCTTGAAAATCTTATCGCTGAACCCTTTATCGACAAGCATTTTGCGGATGCGCAGGTATTCACGGTAACGGCTGATGATATCCGCCACGGAAAAAAAAGCCCCGGTCACCCAGCTCATGGCAATAGCCGCTGAAGTAATAAAGCCCCAGCTGTGTCCATCACGGTAAAACTCCGCAGCAAGCCACGCAAGAGTCACGACCATGCCGATACAAAGTCCCAGAACAAAATGGGGTAAAGGGGCCACACGTAGATAATTATATTTTTTATGTGCAAGAGCCTTTAACATTACAACTCGCCTGAAAAGCGGATTACTATTTTTTCATACGCCACGACTAGGGAATTACCATTGTAATCAAAACCGTTCAAGAAATATCGGACCACACAAAGACAAGCTCAACACCCTGAATAAAATAAATTTGCTCAAAAATAGAAAAAGTATCCAACCATTTTTTATTCTTCGACTAAGCAGTAACAACCCTTGCAAGCTCAGCCAGAAGATCATCAACATTAAACGGCTTGGTAATCCGGGAATCCATGCCGCTCTCAATGCATCTTTCCATAAAATCATCGCCCACGTTGGCTGTGAGGGCCACTATCCTGACCGGGGAGTGGGTTTTGCGGATTGCACGGGCAGCTTCAAAGCCATCCAGGATCGGCATCTGGATATCCATAAAAATTATATCAAAATCATCTGATTCAATAAAAGTATCCACGGCGTCTTTGCCGTTTTCAACCATCACATAATTTACAAGCCCGTTCTTTTCAAAAACCTTACGCAGCAGGATACGATTCATTTTGCTGTCTTCAGCCACCAGCACTTTTATGCCTGAATAATCCACGGAAACGACCTTTTCTTCAGGACTGTCCTGAATTTCCTGCGACTGACGATGATCCGTGCAAATTTCCACAGGCAGGACAAAAGAAAACAAAGCCCCGCCCATCTCATTATTACGTGCTGAAAGTTCCCCACCCAGATGTTTTACAAGCTTGTAACAAATTGCCAACCCAAGCCCGGTTCCACCATATTTTCTGGTAATACTTGGGTCAGCCTGCACAAAGGATTCAAACAAGGATTCCATTGCGTTTTCCGGCAATCCTATTCCAGTATCGGAGACTTCAAAAAGAAGGTGGGTCTTCTCGCTCTGAAAAGATTGCTGTTGCGGCCTGCAACGCAAGGTAACGGAACCTTCATCAGTAAATTTTACCCCGTTTCCAAGCAGGTTAACAAGAACCTGCCGCAGTCTTAGACCGTCCACCCGTACGCAGTCAGGCACATTTTCCGCCTCAAGCACAACTTTTAAGGGCTTGTTCATGGCACCGATGTCTACAACATCCCTCATCTCCCGCAGAAAGGCCGGAAGATCTAAATTTTCTTCATTAAGCTCCATGTGCACGGAATCAAGCTTCGAAAAATCAAGAATATCGTTAACAATGACCAACAGACTGTCCACAGAGGACTTGACCAAACGCAAATTCTCCTGCTGCTCCTGAGTCAATTCAGAACGCTGGAGTAATTGAACCATCCCCTTAACCGCATTCATGGGCGTCCGGAATTCGTGAGTCATGTTAGCCAGAAAGCGCCCCTTAGCCTCATTGGCTTCTTGCGCCTCTTCCCTGCTGCTTCTTAATTCCTTCTCAACCCTTTTCAACTCGGAAATATCTTCAACCGCAACTAAAACCCGCTCCCACGACTCCTCAGCCCCCGGGATAATTGTCAGGTTAAGTATAAAAAACTGATTCTTGCCATCCAGCCGGAGAAAACTGAACTCACTACGGTGCCTCTCTGCCCCTTTCAGCAAATCAAGAAAAACCGTACGGAAAACTCGCCATGAATGATGTGTGATATAAGGAGAAAAACCATCCCTGATCAGTTCTTCGCGGGACCCTGTTCCAAAAAATTCAATAGTCCGGTTATTAGCGTCAATGATCCTGATAAGATCCACACAACGGCGCACTGATTTATAGTCAGCCAGCCGGTCCTCACGAATGACCGGAATCATTTCCGGCCCGTAAGAATCGAAAAGAGCTTTGAGCTGACTCATATCCAGTTCCCAAAGGGCCACCGGAGAATTTTCAAAAAGGGAACGGAATCGCCACTCACTTTTTTGCTGTTCTGCTTCAGCTTTTTTACGGGCGGTAATATCTATGACGAACCCTTCAACATAAGAAGGCATGCCCGGCTCAGACTCGACCAGCCTCAAGTCTCTTGATGTCCAGACTGTACCCCCGCCCTTATGCCTACACTCAATTTCATACGAAGCCACCTGCCCGGCAAAGCGCAACATCTGCACTCCACGCTCCCAGTCCTGGCTGTTTGCGTAGATCTGATCACTGACACTGGATACTTCTGAAATAAGTTCATCGCTACTCGCATAACCGTACAATTCAGCAAGTGCTTTATTGGCTGTCAGAAACCTTCCGTCCAACGTGACCTGAAAAATTCCCATGGGGGCGTTATCAAAAATATCGCGAAACTTAATTTCTGCTCTTCTACGCAAGGCATCGGCAAGATGACGATTCTTAATCTCCTGCTCAACCTTCTCCTTCTGCTTGTTGACTTCATCTATTCTTCTGGCGGCCTCCTGCGTGCGGGCTTCATAAATTTTACGCCCCAACACTCCCTTGATCAGCCAGAAACAGCCAAAAGAAATCAGTAGAAAAATAAATACGGACAACAGAAACTGCATCCTGATGCTGAGGAAACCGAAAAGCCTTTCCTCCTCCACCAGACTGATTACGCTCAGCGAAGTTCCCTGGACCGGAGACGAAATAGCCAAGTAATCAACTTCCCGGCCAGACTTACCAGCCTCAAGCACAGTCAGGCCATCCCATTCACGCAGGACATCCATAAGCAAAAGTTCACCACTCTGATGCGCAGAGACATCCGAAACAGCAACCACAGTACTACCCACGCGCAGAAAATCGGTCCCCACAGAAGGAGAGATTGTCATAGCCCTCAGGCTTCGGTGCAGACTATCTATTCTGGTCCAGCCGACAACAGACCCCTTTATGCCTTGCGAAGCATCCACAGGAACGCTGACAACAATGGACAATTCTCCACCATATTCTCCAGCAAAAAAAGCAGGGGAACCATGCCGAACTCTAAACCTTGCAATGTCCTTCTTTTCTTCAGCAAAAACACATTCCGTATCGGAATCCAGCAGCACATATCCCTCTTCATCAAGTACTGCAATTCTGGAAAAAACAAACTCGTCCCTAACTGTCCACTGGGAAAGATTACGGCCAAGCAAAGCGCACACATCCCCGAGCAGATCAGGGGTTTTCGCCAATCCTTCTGGCCCGTGAGCATCCAACGAGTTAACCAATGAACGCACAGGCGTGCTGTCAGCCACACTGCCCAGCTCGGAAACCCTTTTGGAAAAATAAAAACTTACAGCCATGGACCTTTTAGCGGATTCCCCCACAAACAATTCGCGTGCAGTATTCCTTACCTGCAATTGCGAAGTGTACCCGGTCCATAACGTAAGACCTACAAATCCTGTAAATATGACAATGGCACATATAAGCAGAAGGCTGTAGCCGTAACCCGGCTTATGATTGGTCCCGTTTTTTTTCATCAGATCAGACGTTTCCATGCGGATAATTATTAAGAACTAACCAATACTGAAATTTATTGACTGAATGACACCTGAGTCCATACCCGAAACTGACACTGTAGCTTTAAATATTTTACCGATCTTAGCACACTTAGAACTATTTTCTCATAATTTTATAAAAAAACAAACACTCACTTGACAGTGAGAATCATTTTCACTATAAAATATTTAATACTTAAAAACATGGAGGCAATCATGTGTGCAGCTCTCATAGGCGGAATGGACAGACTTAAGCGAGATTACATTGTTTCAGCCAAGAAAAAAGGCGTTAAACTCAAAGTGTTCACCGGAAAAGAAAATAAGGTATCTTCAAAACTTGGCAACGCAGACCACGTAATCATCTTTACTAACCAGATTTCCCATGCAGCCAAAAAAGACATCGTAAAATACACCAAAGCCAAGCAGATCCCCCTGCATATGTTCCACTCATGCGGTGTTTCCACCCTCAAAAACTGCCTCGAAAACCTTTAGAACTCGATATTCCGGCGGGAAAGACGGTTTGGAGACAGTCTTCCGGCCAGCCGCAATATCCTCCCCTCGCCCCTGCTAACTGTGCAGGGAGCGCAAAAGTTCAATATTCATTTTATCAAATTTGAAATCCGGATCATCTTCTTTCGGGGTCTCAATTACCTTGGGTACAGTGGAAAAACGGGAATCGTTAATAATATATCTGAACCCCTCGAGACCTATATTTCCCTTCCCGATGTGCTCGTGACGGTCTTTATTGGAACCCAACTCCTGTTTGCTGTCATTAAGATGAAAAAAACGGATGAAATCAAGACCGATCAACTCGTCAAAACGCTCAAAAACCTCTGCACATGATTCAGCGGTACGCAGGTCGTATCCGGCGGCAAAAGCATGGCAGGTATCAAAACATACTCCCATACGCGAAGTGTAACCGGAATCTTCCAGAATTGTAGCCAGCTCACCGAACCTGCTACCTAAATTTGTCCCCTGCCCGGCAGTATTCTCAATAAGTACCTTCACCTCCTCAGTTTCCGAAAGGGCAATGGCCTGATCAAGATTTGCTACGTATCGTTCAAGGGCTTCCACCTTGCCTGAACCGAGGTGAGAACCGGGATGAGTCACCAAATATTCAATACCCAGAGTCTCAGTTCGGCGCAGTTCCTGAGCAAAAGCCTTTACTGATTTATCCACACTGTCAGGTTTAGGAGAAGCAAGATTAATGAGATAGGAATCATGGACACTGACGGGATAATTGCCCCACTCTGCCCTGAGTTTCTTAAAATTTTCTACGACCTTATCTTCAAGCGGTTTCACCTTCCACTGACGTTGGTTGCGGGTAAATATCTGGAGAGCGGTTCCACCCACAGACATGATCCTCTCCACGGCCTTGTCCACACCACCGATTATGGGCATATGGGCACCTATATACATAAAAAAATCCTTTGCTTATTATTTCCTGATATCACTTTTTTGCCCCACCAACTCCATAAGAACCGAAGCCAGCAGTCGCGAATCAATCAGACCATCAGATTCATCTGAAACAAGCCTGCGGTCAATTACTTTCAAAGGAAGTTTTTCCAAAGCAGAAATATCCGGCTTTTCCTGATAGGTACCGTTTTCAGAATCAATGAGAACATAATTTAGCACTGCTTCCGAACTGATATATGCGGAATTATCCATACGCAAAATTTCAAGCAGCCTATCCACCTGCAAATTAATATTATGCCCGATCAGTTCCGGGTCAAAGCCCATATTGGGGATGAAAATTTTCGAGCAGGGATTCTGAGAAACAGCCTCTCCCAACCCTTGCGGAGACAGGGCGGCCAGCGTGCTGGAATAGAAACTCCCCATAGGGTAAACAATCAAATCCGCACCATGAACCAGATTTATTGCCAGCGATGAAGCATGCACAGGACGCGGCCATGGGTCATCCACCCCGGAACAGATCCACATACCGTCAATGGGTGAGGATATCGGATCAACTTCCTTGCCTGTAAACAGATGCTGCCCGGCCAAAATTTCCCCGTTCACCAGCCGCACAGCCAGATGCCCATTATCAACGGTAGAAGCCCGGACAATCCCCCGGACACCTATAAGATGAGAAAGCTGAGCGATAGGCGGAGCCAATATCCGCTGGTGGGCCATGAATCCAGCCGCAAGCAGGACATTGCCGAGACTGGCATTAACCGGATCAAACTTGTCTCCTGCAAGTTCGATAAAAAGAGCAAAGCGGTCTGCAAGTATTTTGCGAACAATTTCAGAAAAACCGTCCATGAGGGAATGAGAACCATTGGCGAGATGCGAAAGCTGTCCGTTAAGAGCTGTTCTGTCTGCATAACGAGGAAGGCGGGTTCCGAGCAATTCAACAATTCTTGCTTTATCCGGGCTGTCCGTATCCGCCAGAGCAAGCAAGCGATTGCGAACATCCCCCACCGCTGGCATGTCGAATACTTCCCGCAAGGCAGCGGAACTGCCTCCGGAGTCAAAAGTGGTTATAATATAGGCACATTCGGGGTTTACTTTTGCAAGTTCAGAGGCCAAACCGTTAAGGGCCGTCCCCCCGCTAAAAAAAACAATTCCCGGATGCTCTTTCTTCACCAGCAACTCCTTTACCTGAACCGCACATTTAGATAGTGAATATTGTAGTTTCAGCAGGTTATTTTATAACAATTGGCAATCAACATACCTCAATCTTACTGATATGAAAAACATTTTCCTCAACATACATGGATTCGGATCCTCAGGCGCGAACTCAAAAGCCGCAGCACTTACTGAAAACTTTCCCGAGCATGAGCTGATCAGCCCGGATCTCCCCCCAGACCCACTGGAATCAATTGAAATAATAGAATCAATTGTCATGGAAAACAAAAACCGTCCTTTGATTATGCAGGGGTCTTCCATGGGCGGCCTTTACTCGCTAATCATGCATTTTCGCCACTCAATCCCGGCTTTGCTAATCAATCCGGCATTGACTCCGGCAGCTCTGGTACGCAACCGTCTGGGAGAAGTATATGAATTCTCCAACGGTGACAGCATCCTCATTTCACAGGAACATGTGGACCGTTTTGCAATGGTGGAAAGAGAACTGAAAAAAGGCATTGTGGAAAAGGGAGTCCACAATGGGGAAGTACTGGCTCTGATAGGAGAACAGGACGAACTGCTGGACCAGAACATAATGAAATCAATACTCAGAAAGGCCGGAGCCGAAATCATTTCATATGACACCGACCACCATTTCGAAGGATATGATGAAGTTTCGCGCAAGAATGAAAATGTACGAGAATTCCTGCTTACCCGGCGGGGCTAATTACTGTCCTTGCCCATATCCATTCGGCCTACGGGCATCAGATCATTCATCTCGCTGATATAGCCATTTTCAAGGTTATTCACTTCCTGAATATAAGTCTTGAAGGTCAGGTCCATGGACGGATCGGTGAACTTGTGCAGGCTGTACGAAGGAGTAGAGAAAAAACCGCGTCTGGCTTTGTGCTCACCGCCCATGCCCGGATCATAGTTGTTTATACCGTTGGACACGGCCCATTCAATGGGAGCGTAATAACAAAGTTCAAAATGGAGGAAGCGGACTTCCTCAAAACAGCCCCAATATCTGCCCCAGAGCTGATCCCCGGAAAAGACAAACATTGAGAGGGCCAGCGGATCAGGATCATTACCCCGAAGGGCTACAGTAAACATCAGATTTTCCCGCATATTCTGCTTCAGACCCTCGAAAAAATCAGGAGTAAGGTATTTGCAGCTCCAAACCCCGAACTTATCATTGGTAGATTCATAGCAGTGATACATAAGATCAAAATAGCGGTCCGGAATTTCATATCCGGTCAATGTCTGCACCCTGACATTATCACGGTGCAAGGCCTTGCGCTCACGGCGGACAGTTTTACGCCTGTTGCTGTTCAGGGTGTCCAACCAATGGTCGAAATTCCGGTAATCATTGTTAAGCCAGACATATCCCTGATGCTTCCATGCAGCGTATCCGTAAGCTTCCATTTCAACAGCCCAATCAGGGTCCACAAAATTAAAAGCACAACTACCCAGACCGTTAATAGAGCAAAAGCGGTCAAGAGTCTGGCAGATCAAGCCGGTAACCCTTTGAGCTGAAATATCCGGGGCAATCATAAACCGATAACCGGATGCCGGGGTATAGGGACTCATACCCACAATCTTAGGATAATAGGCCATGCCCCCTTTCTGAGCCACTTCAGCCCAGACCCGGTCAAAAATAAACTCCCCTTCACTCTGATCGCGGACAAATAGAGGAGCAGCTCCCACAAGCCGTCCCTCGTAACGCACAAGCAGATGAGCCGTTAGCCAACCGCTTTCAGGAGTTGCGCTCCGGCTCTGCTCAATAAGGCGCAGCCAATCCCACTCAAGGAAAGGAAAATTTAATCCCTTGGCAAGCCGATCCCACTCATCCCGGTCAACTTCGGTGATTGAAGGAATCCATGAAATTTCAAGTCCATCCAATATATCAGTCATTTACCAATCCTAAAAACTACTGACCGCTAACTTTCCCGGCAAATGATCTTGATACCGAAAAATAATCCGCAACCCATTCCATAAAAACTCCAGCCGTATTGGAGTAATCCTCCCTGTTCCAGACCATATAGATGTCCATGCAGGGAAATTCGTCACTGATGGGAACCATGGCAATTCCCTTGCGTGAAACCCTGCTGTTCTCCGGGAGAAAAGTCACCCCCATGCCTGACGATATCAAGGCGGAAGCACCGGAAAGGCCGGAAATTTCCTGATTCACCTTGGGCAACAGCCCCCGTGAGGTAAAGGCTTTCATGATAGCATCGTAAAGGTCCGGCTGCCCGCTGCGGGGAAACAGGAGCAGGTTCTCCCGTGCAACTTCAGCCAATGATACGCTTTTTTCAGCGGTAAAGATATGATCTTCCGGCACAGCAAGAACATGTTTTCTGGAAAAAAGTTTTACTGACGATAAGCCTTCCATGGCATGAAGGTAAACAGTTGAAAACCCCACATCCAATTCACCGGACCGGATTCTCTCTAGCTGAATTGAAGCGCCGAACTGGCTGAGGCGCACAGAAACACCGGGATATCTGTGGCTGAAAGAACGCACCGCTTCCGGCAAAAGGCTGTCCATGGCAATCTCCATGAATCCAACCTTTATGTTGCCGTATTCCCCCTTGGACATCCGCCCCACAGTTGCAGCAGCCTCTTCGGCCTGAGCCACAATGTCCATAGCCTGCTTGTAGAAATAGCGTCCTTCATTTGTGAGCCGTACTTTACGACTGTTGCGCTCCAGAAGACGGGCTCCGAGTTCTTCCTCAAGGCCTTTTATCTGCTGCGAAAAAGGAGGCTGGGCAATATGCACCCTGCGAGCCGCACGACCAAAATGCAATTCCTCGGCCACGGCAATAAAATATCTCAGCTGTCTTAATTCCATCAAAAAAATCCATTGCTTAAAAACTGCGGGATAAAATCCCCGACTTCTTTTTATTCAACAATAAATCCTGTTTAATTACAATATTAATGTCTGAAGCTAAAAAACAGTAAAAAGTTTGATTGCATTTTTTTACGCCTTGGGCCAACCTCTGCACGCCTTATATCAACAAGGAGTTTTATTATGACCGATAATCTTGATAGTCTGCTTTCCGATATTCAGCAGCAGTGCGATGACGCAGCCCACGACATGTTCGGGGAGGAAACCTCCCGCTGGCACAACCCGACCTACGCCCGGACCATGGAAAACCCGGACAGCATAGGGGAAATGCGGGGAACCTGCGGCGATATCATCAAAATATTTCTCAAAATAGAAAACAATACCATTAAGGAAGCATCTTTCTTCACCACTGGATGCGGGCCAAGTATTGTCAGCAGTGACATGGCCTGCGAACTCAGCATGGGCAAAAACATTGACGAAGCCTCTGAAATAGGTGGGGAAAACATCCTCGAAAGACTCGGCGGATTACCCGAAGACAAAACCCACTGCGCGCATCTGGCAGCTTCAGCACTACAGGAAGCATTGGGAAACTGGATACAGAAAAAATAGTCGCGAAAACTTATAAGCTGTGCTTGAGAATACCCTTTATCAAGGAAATCTTTTTAATCGGCTTGGTCAAAAAGCCACTACACCCGGCCTCAAGGCAGGCTTCCCTGTCTTCTTTCCTGTCATTAGCCGTAAGAGCTACCACAGGTGTGGCCGGGTACCCGTTTTCCAACTCATACCCCCTGATTTCGCGGGTAGCTTCTAAACCGTTTTTTACAGGCATCTGGATATCCATCAGTACCAGATCAAAATTATTTTCACGGTAAATACGGACAGCTTCATCGCCGTCCACGGCAAAACGGAGCCTAAAAGGAGTATCCTTCAGGAGAAATTCAAGCAGTATACGATTGTTTTCCGAATCATCAACCACAAGAATTCTTAGTGGATTCAGCTCAATCATTTCTTCCCGAACCTCTGTTCCAGAAGGAAGATCGCCATAGATATCAAGCATGGCCTTAAGTAGTCCGCCTCTGGTCACAGGCCAGAACACACTACTTTTGACTCCGAAAAGCTGGTTTACTTCCGGACGGTTGCTGCTGACTCCGGGAGAAGAGGAGAGAGTGCAGAGCATAGGATTATCGTTATTCAACCGGGCCTTGATGGCTTCGACTTCACTTAATCCGTCTTCATCGCCGAGCCGATCAGAAATAATAACCAACTCAGCATCACTGCGGCAGGAGTCGCTCTGCACACAGGCAAAATTCAAATCCCCGGCATGCAAACATTTAGCACCCCACTCGCCAAGACATTTGCAGATATACTTCCTGACCAAATTCCGTTCATCGATGACCAGAATTTCGCGATCCTGCATTGCCGACCTGATTCTGCATGTATCCGCTTCTATTTCATCAACTCCGCCGACCTGAATATCGGCCCGGAACTCGGCTCCGCCGGATGATATATTGCGAACACTGATCTGCCCGTTCATTAGCTCAACTAAATTACGGGTAATAGATAGCCCAAGCCCTGTACCGCCGTACTTGCGGGTCGTGGAAGAGTCAGCCTGTACAAAATTATCAAAAATAATTTTGAGCTTTTCTTCCGAAATTCCTATCCCACTGTCACACACGACCATATGCAAAGCAGTCCTGCCTTCCGGACCGACAGAACTAGAAATATCCAAAACCACAGAACCTGAATCAGTAAACTTTATCGCGTTGCTGAGCAGGTTGACGAGAATCTGTTTTATTCTGGTCGGATCACCCTCGAAAAGGGTTGGACAAAGCGGGTCTACATGGCAGGCAAAAACCAGTTCTTTCTTCCACGCGCTTACGGACATGATCCCGGCAACTTCGTCCACAAGCTCATCAATATTAAATTTTGTATTTTCAAGAGTAAGTTTGCCGGACTCGATCTTGGACAGATCAAGAATGTCATTAATGAGATTCATCAACGCCTTGCCGGAATCCCTGAAAATGGAGACATAGCTCCGTTGCTCCATGGTCAGGCTGGTATCGAAAAGCATATCAGCCATACCCAGAATAGAATTCATGGGAGTACGAATTTCATGACTCATCTGAGCCAGAAATTCACTCTTGGTTCGGTTGGCGACCTCCGCTTTACCCATGGCCTCTTCAAGCTTCTTGAGAGTTTCCGCCATATGCGATGAATTGCGCTCCTCAACCTCTTTAGCCTTCAGCAATTCCGCCGTGTAATGCTGCAACTCATCTTCGTCCCGCTTACGGTCAGTTACATCACGGACAACACTAAGCAGCACATCCTGCCCATGATAAGTAATCTTGCGACTACGCACATCCGTGTAGACAATCTCCCCAGATTTTGCCACAGCCGGACATTCAAACTGCCGAGAACCTTCTTCGGTAAAAATACTGTTAATAAGTCCGCGCAGGGTTTCACGCTCATAAGCTGGAACAAGTTCAAAAACAGTCTTCTCTAAAAACTCATCGCGGTCATATCCAAGAAAATCAGCCCCGCCGCTATTAACCTTCATAAAAAGGCCATCCATATCAGTTATGCAGACCAAATCGTCCACATTATCAAAAAAGAACTGATACTGTTCCAACCCCCGGGTACGACGCAAGTTTTCAAGCATTGCGGAAAGAGCGTTACCCAGCGCGCTGATTTCAGTAATGCGACTCTCCCGGCCGGGAATATCCTCTTCCAAACCCCTGGAAATATCTTCAGCGGAAGTGGTGATGGTGCGCAGCGGGCGAGTTAATTTACTGCTCAAGTAAAGCGAAACACCTATACAAAGCCCTATGACCACTCCAAACAACGGCAGAAGCAGCAAGAATGTTTGCTGCAAAGACTCATTGAGCCTTGCATTGGAGACAAAATACCCAAGTCCTGAAACCAACGCACTACGATACAAAACCCCCTCTGTATCCTCGCCGAGCCTGACCTTGACAAGCTCGTCATCACCGACAGAATCTCCCAGAGACAAAGCAAGGGACTGCCCTGTAATAAGATCATACGCATTCCCCTGTTCAAAAAGGACCAGTTTGCTTCCAAAGGAATTCTTAAATGTGGAAACCAATTCCGACCTTGAAAAATCCACCAGACAAGCGGCACTGCCGACAACTTCCGACCTGCTGAGGATGGGAAGTGAAAAAACTGTTATAAATCCGTCCCTGCCTACCCGACAAAAGGAACAACGGAACGGAGAATTCATAAGTGCATTTTGAATATAGGTTTCATCGAAGGGCCTTGCCGAAGAGCTGAATATTCTGGCGTCACCCTTGCGCAAGACAAAAAAATCAATTCCCAGTGGGGCCTGGTCATACTCGGATAACTTCTCGGTCAGGGGGTAATCCACCCCCATCATCATGGCGACCCGGATAGAGTTATCCTTGCTAAGTTCCCCAAGACGGGCCATAGCACGGTGCAGAAAACTATAAAGCTCAAGGCTGGATTCCTGTCCCTCAGCCCGTACCCGGTCATGAAATTCATGTTTAAGTGTGCTAAAATAACTGTAAGAAAAGACCCCGCCCATAGCGAGAGCAGTGATAATGGCCATCCCGCATATTGCGGCAGCAACTAGAGTGGAAAGTCTGTAGGAAGATATTTTTTTCATTTCAGCAACATGAACTTCAACTATTTGTAAACAACATCAGCAGCCATCAAAATATCGGCGGGAATCACCATTCCCAATTCCTTTGCCCGCTTAAGATTAAAAACCAGAGCATAGCGCTCTGCTTCTTCAACAGAAATATCTCCGGGAGATGTTCCCTGCAAAATCATGGCAACCATTTTACCTGCCTGCCTGCCCATAGCTATAAAATCAACTCCGGCCCCGCCCAGCATTCCCAAACGGGCATAAACATAGTTAATTGAAATTCCCGGCGTACGGCAATTAGCAACGGTCCATTTTACAATATCCCCAGTGGAATGGCTTTGGCCATTCTTATCCTTGAGCAGTGTTGCCGCCGGATAGATGGTGCCTATCGATGGATCAGAGCAGGCCTGACGGATAATTTCTGTATACTCTTCCCAAGAAGTGGCAATGCGGGTCTCAAATTCAATCCCCAAATTCTCACCAGCTTCGTCCATTTCCTTACTGACCTGCTTGAACACAGCCTTGCCCGTGGGAGATTCACCCAAAAGGACCAATATTTTTTCAAGTCCGGGAATCAGCTGTTTCTGAACCCTGCAAGCATCGATGAAATGAAGTTTCTCGTACACACCGGTAATATTGTGTCCCGGTTTCGAACGGGAAACCATCCATTTCACTTTGCGGTCATAATCTTCAGGCTGTCCGTTCATCCCGCTAAAAACAATATCAATATCACTGTCCACAAGTTTAAGGCCGACGGAGCTAAAGGCATTATCATCAAGTAAAACCAGAACATCAGGACGAACCTCACGGACTCTTTCCAGAACCGCCGCGGCCTGTTCTTCTATAAGATCCGGGCTATTATTCACCTTCTTGGTTTTCATGGCATATTGATGAACAATAAGATTTGAGCCTTCCACAAACCCTGCTTTCTCCAGACTTTCCAGCACTCCCTGATGCTGCGGTTGCCCGCAGATATTTTCTAGACTGTAGCTATGCACAATCAATATCTTCTTGGTTTGTGTTTCCTCTGCAACAGCTACGCAGCAAGAAAACAAAACATACAAGCAACCCCAGATAAATACAGAAAGTCTTTTTTTCATCACTCCCCACAGTGCTGAACATCCTTTTAGTTTCATAAATAAACTTATTGTAGCCTTGTTTATATCATTTTTTCATCAACACAGACAGATAAACATGCCTCCTCTGATTATTTCACCTATCAGCACACACTATTTTACAGAGGAAAATTCCCCAAAGACAGGGTAATGATCGGAAGCAGAAATGGTATCCACGACTTTTGCCGACCCCGGAAGCAATCCTTTTGAATAAAAAAGAAAATCATAACGATGTTTGCGCTCGGCAAAGGTAAAATTTTTATGCAACATTTCAGCAGAATCTCCCGGGTTGCTGAGAACTTCACCTACTCCGTCCAAATCCTCTCGCAACTGATTGAGAAAAGGAGCCTTGCGGAGATCGGCTTCAGGAATCGGGGTTCCCCTGATATATGCTTGAAAATTAAAATCACCGCCAATCAGAAATTCCACACCGAAGCTTTCCCTCTTTATCCACTCGGCAAGATACCTTGCCTGCGCCACCCGAGCCGCCCTGTTCCAGACGCAGAGATGGACATTGTAAACATCGATCCGCTTACCACCAACCTCTACCGCAACCCGCTGCATGGAAGATTTCCAGAGCAAAGGATAATAAAAAATGTTCAGGATACTATTTTCAAAATTAGGTTTGCAGGAAGTCTGGACATATTCATTGGATACAATAGGAAATTTGGAAATTACAACCGTAGCCTTGGTAATCTTACGCTCTTTACGAAGGGGAAAGAACATATCCCAATCAACCACCGGAGCGGCATACCCCCAACCCAATCTATCCATGATATAATTCAACTGGTTCATATACCATGAACGCTTAGAATCAAGATCTACTTCCTGAAGCAGCACTATATTCGCATCTTCCGCCCTGACCAGATCAATAAAACTATCCAGATTGGTGGTGAAAAAGGTTTCGGGGTGTTCATCGGCAAGCGTGTGCTGCACCGATCCAGCCGCAAACCCCAGATTGTAGCTCAATACCTTTAGTTTTCCATCATCAACCTCTGCGGATTGAACTTCTTCATTGAACTTAAGAACCTGACCTTTTTCCAACACCCCTATCCGATAAACCGGATCAGTAAACCATTTGATCAGAAAATAACCGGCAACAAAAATAAGCCCACACAATAAAACAGATGTAAACAACTTTAAAAAAGTATACATGTAGTTCATTGTGACTCCTAAAATTATATTATATTATATTATATTTTATAAACTTATGATAAAAATAAATGCTTAAAACTATATTCAAAACCATCACACCTATCATTGCGATCCTGCTTGTTGCCTCTATGGTCCATGCACACCAAAAAAGACAACAAGTCATTAAAATTGTTTGCGGCTATAAATTTCCTCCTTTTTACACTGTAACAAGCAAAAAGGAACCCTCTAAAAACCTGAGCGGAACTTTTATTGATCTGATGCATAGATTTCAAGAAAACTACCCGCAATACAAGATTGAATATAAATGCATGCCCAGAGCAAGGATAGGCAAACAACTAACAAGAGGTAAAGCAGATGCTTTTGCCCTGACCTCCCCCATGTTCCTTCCGCCTGAAGTTAAGAACAAATACACTTCATCAATGCCCATGTGGACTATCTCCGACCATCTTCTTGTCTTAAAGGATTCACCAATAAAGCAAGTCGACTTTGACAATATGACGGGAGCAACTATTGCCGTATTACATGGGAATGACCATGGTCCCCTTAATCAATATTTTGAAAAAGGATTGTTAAAACGACATCCTGTATATGCAACAAGACAGATACTGGACCTGGTCTCTAAAAAAAGGGTTGATGCAGCCATCTGTAATAAAATGACCCTACCCGGCTTAATTAAAGATACACAACACACCATGGAGCATTTCAAAATTCTTGAAGAACCGCTTTACTCTTTCAGACTTCACCTTATTATACACAGAAAATACGCTGATTTCCTAAGTGATTTCAATGAATTTACAAAAAAATCACCCCTTACTGAAATTCAGTAAGGGGTGATTTTTCTACTGTCCCTCCGGGTAATAAAGAGGGCAATTTTTACCTTCAATGCGTACTAGCCTAACCGGTTGCGATTCCACTATTTCATTCGGGACAAAGCAGCGGTAGACTTCATATCCTGAGTTCAAAAGCAACATGCCACTGAGCAGAACAAGGCCCAGTGCCAAAGTATTCCTCATACGCAAACCTCCAGTAGGAATAATTTTCACCTTTGTTATTACAAGCAAAAATCGGTCCTACTGAAGCCCCCCCCTATTAAATTAGGGACAGCTCAGAACCATTATCTCTGTTTGGGATTTTTTTGCCCGTTTAAGCTTCTTCCCGCAGGTATACTCCACGTACAAATATTTCCCTTTGCCCGGATAGGGGTCACCGCAAAATTTATTCCCCACGATAAGGCGGCATTTACTTTTACCATCGCACTCTTTTACCAGAGCGTCCTTTGCGTTACAGAAATACTGTTTGTAGCCCAACTCACCCTCAAGTTCGAAGCTCATATTGCCGTACTTAGCACTCATGACTCGGATAGCATTTTCCGGAAAAACTTTCCCATCTGAACTTTGCACATCGGCATATTCAATTGATTTGACCTCACCTTCGGAAACAGGAACCTCAATGACTTTTCCATCGTTAAGGGTGATCTTCATTTCAGCCTGAAGATGAGGTACAAAAGTAAATATCCCTGCTGCGAGCAGCAAAAAAACAAAAACAAACCGAAACATAACATTGTCCTCCAGTTACTTTTTAATCACTTGCAAACATAGCTCAAAAATCCTTCAAGCAAAACCTCGGAGCCAAGATTTATGAAAATATTAATTGCAATAATGACCACAATACTCCTTTCAGCTCACTTTGCTGCGGCGCAGCAGATTAATAACCTCAAGGATTTGAAACGGCCGCGCTTCGAAGTTACATTTCCCGCCAAGACAACGGAAACCGAGAAAAAGCAATCAAACATGACTCAGGAAGTTAAAGCAAAAGACAATTCACGCTTTGCAGGGATCTATAAAGGGAGAGTGACCGTTCACTATAAGAAAAAGTTAGTCACAGCCGAAGCCACATTGCACATCGTGACAGAAAATCAGGAGCGCAAAAACCACTATGACAGCTACATTATCCCGGAAACCGGAGACTACCTTGAATCTACATGGAAACTTGATGGAGAAGATGTGCGCAGATCAGTGACTATTTCCGGGGATACAGTTTATGTAACTGATATCATAGAGTACAGCAGAGGTGGTAACTCTCAGATCAGAACCCTCGTCTTTTCACCTGATTACTCGGCACTGACTTTTTTAAAAACGGAATTTGATGATTCACAATCAAGCCCGGCAACCGGACAGATCATCGGCAGATTCATACGAGTTAAATAATTTATTGTATTGTCAAAATGTTTATTTCAAAGACACGTGGATAATCTTGAAAAACAATTGCTTTTATTCCATAATCACGATCAACAATCGGAAACTGAAATACGGAGTTTAAAATGTATATTTTGAAAAAAGGTCAGGAGAATAAATTTCAGGACCTCATCCCACTTGGTGAAACCGACTGGCCCGATGAAGTAAAAAAAGAAATTTGCGATTTTTTCAAAACCGCTGGGGTTGACAACCCCATGACCCAGAAACTGGTTGAACCCGGTCTTCAAGGTTTCCGCTCCAAGAGTGGTAAGGATGAAATAGACTGGGAAGATGTCGTTGCGTACTTCAAATACGAAGCCTTAAGCGTACTGATCATGCATGACGATAAGTTCAAGGAAAAAGCAGAAGAGCTTTACACCGACTTTTTCGCCAACCACAAATTCAAGGTCTGGAACAGAGATTAGATTTAGATTCGGACAGAAAACCAAAAGCCCCGATATTCCATACAGGACTACCGGGGCTTATTCTTATATTTCCTTATTCAGGCAGAGCGAAATCAATCTCAAGCCCTTGATTCAAAATCTTCAAAGCTGCTTCTGCCCCTTCCCATCCTGCGGCGCATTCAGGACTCAAGCTGACAGTAAGGGTTTTGATGACACCGCTATTCAGTGCCTTGCGCAGCTCGGAACCCCAGCCTCTTATATATTCGTCAGAGAAAAGGCGTCCCATTTTCCCATCTGCCATACGCCCAAAAAAATAATCTAGATCAAGATTGAAAATCCAATCACCTTTGAATTCACCAAGGGCGGCCGGAAACTCCCACGGTTCATAAGCAGCGAAGCGGACTGATTTCGGAGCCGAACCTTTACCATGGGTGGCAAAAGCCCAATTCTCAATTCTGTCCCCATACTTTTCAATGAAAAGACCAAGATAATTATCCCAACGAAATAGCGGAGTAACCGCAAAGAAATCATTGTCGTATCCGCATTCAAGATATTCACTGATGCCGAAGTTTTCAAAATCAGCATGCGGAAAATGAGAATAATCCTGAGCAGAAAACAGAGCGTCATAATGACGGTCCACATGGAACAGGTTTAAGCTTTCACTTTTTTTCAAACTTTCCACCCAGCACCACAATGCAGCACGATGGTTGTCCATGATGAAAATATTGTCCTGTTTCCACAGAAAATTAAGTTTAATTGCTGTCGAGTGGTTACGGCCCTGAAAATCTACTATCCATTCACCCATTATTTACCTCCAAGCATTCAGACATAAAGCTGATAAACACGAAGTGTGTGTATCAGGCTGCCACGCTCCGGTCCAGCCTGCATAAGACCACCATGTGCAGACTATCAGCACTCATAAAGAAAACATTACTATATGAATTACAACTCCGAAAATAGAGCCAGAGGGGCGGCAGACTGCCCCCGACGGACAGTCTGCCATGATGATGAGAGATGGATTAAATGTGTAGATGAGATGGTGCTGTATTCCGGCAGGCAATAAGGGAGAAACCTGCGGAAATTTTTTGAAATATGCTCTGCCGATAAAAACATCGCCAGCTATTGCCCTGCACTTCCGTACTGAAAAAATACTGGAAACTGTTCAGGGTTGTTACTAATTTATTTAAGTCTGTTTATATCAAGAGGAGAACCACAATCAGGGCAGACCCGAATGGTCTTGCCAAAAGTATTCCCCATAAGCCAGAAACGGGTAAACCATGCTTCATCTTTTTTGCTGTGGTACTGGACCATGACCCTGTTACCGCATTTGCAAAATCTTTCCTGCATGACCGACTCCTGCTTCGTGAATTTGTTTGGACTTAATTCGCGCCTTCCCGGCTTGCCCTTGCCATGTGACGACTTCAATCAACCACAACAAAACACACATGTCAATCTAAAATAAACATTACATAACATTTTTTTCATCTACAGTTAACTTTAACTGAATTATAGCGACCGAAAATCAAAAAAAAGCCCCCCAAGAAGGAGGGCCTGCAAAAACAACACGATAAAAAAACTAATGATATTCGCGAGAAACCCAGACGACCTGCCCAAGAACACGCACATTCTCAAGTTCATCGCCACCGAGATGAATGGGATCATAATCTTTGTTGTCGCTGTGCAGAACCACCTGCCCGGGCCTCTTTTCAACCCTTTTAACCATGACGGTGTCTTCCACACCCACAGCGTAAATACCCCCGGCAAGGATATCCTGCCGAGACTGGTCCAGCAGCACAATGTCACCTTCTTTTAATTCCGGCTCCATACTGTTGCCGTAAACTTCCATTAAAACCATGTCCGCTGGATTCCCCTTTCCGCCGATCCAATCCTTGCGAAAAGCGTAGAATCCTTCTATTTCGCCCCCGGTTTCAAAAGAACCTCCGCCTGCGGACAAACGGGCCGCAACCTTGGGAATACGGGAGAATTCATCTGCAAATTCAACGGCATTAACTTCCGGACGCGGGGACCCCATACCGGATTCAAGCCATGTGGAATCAAGATTGTAGCGCACGGAGAGTTCTAAAATCCAGCGCGGGGGAACGGTCCCTTTCTTCTTAACAAGGGAAACAGCAGCCCTGCCGACGCCCAGCTCGCGCGCCAGTTGAGCCTGTGTGGAAATATCAGTCTGGCTCTTCACTCTTTCAAAAAAAGAATCGAAATCTTTAGCTTGCATCGGCACCTCAAAAATTAACAACTGTTTAACGCAAAAGTTCATCTATACTTAACACTCATAATTCGATACTGCAACCATTTTTATAAACAGAGAAAGCTTTCAAAAAAAATATGTTTGTAGTAAAGTGCGCAAATAGTTAGGGGATATAGTCTTTGGAGATGTGAATGAGTAATGACCTGATTGTTAAAAATCTGGCTACAGAATATGTGGAACATTTTGAATTCGATTTCGGTGATGCCGGAGTTGAATTGTCCCTGCTTGACGATGCTCCCGTGGAACTCAAAAAATTAATTGCTGACCTTTGCGGAAAAGTTACACCGGAAACTCTGGTCAAAGTCTATGAATCCCTTAACGCCATCGCTGAAGCAGACGACATATACGCCTGTGAAATAGACGAAAAAGTATGTGAACTGACCCTCTTTTGCAAAATAGCCCGCAGAATCGAAGAAATCGCCACCCGCTGAATTTAAGAGCAGTACAAATTTTAAAAGCCCGCTAATTCTAAGCAGAATTAGCGGGCTTTCTTATTTAAACAAACTTCTTGTAATCTTCAGCACCAGAAACCAAAGCAAGGTTGGCTTCAAGCAATTCAAGACTCACCGATTCCAGCCGGACAGTAATCTTCTGCCCCAAACGGAAAGCATGCCCGGTGCGTTCTCCGACGATCATCTGGCGGTCCGACCAGAAAGTATAGTAATCATCTCCCAGCGACGAAAGGCGGACCATGCCTTCGGCCATGACTTCCTGAAATTCCACCCAGAATCCGAATTCCGCAATGGAAGAGATCACTCCGGTAAACTCTTCGCCAACCTTATCCTTAAGAAAAATAATGGTCAGACGTTTGAGGATTTCGCGTTCCGCTTCCATGGCTGTGCGCTCTGTTCCGCTGATGGAACTACCGATACGTCCCAGCTGTTTCTGACCGGGAATGGCCTGATGACCATCGCCAAGAGCAACCTTGAGCAGGCGGTGCACCACAAGGTCGGCATAGCGTCTGATGGGAGAAGTGAAATGGCAATAGCATTCCGAAGCCAACCCGAAATGTCCTTCATTGTCAGGTTCATACTTTGCCTGCTTCATGGAACGCAGCAGCAACCTGCTAACAATATACTCCTGATCAGTTCCTTCGGAATCCTTCACTACAGCCTGCAAAGACTGCGGGGTAATCGGATCAGGCGCCTGCTTGCTGATGCCGATCTTGCGCAACACCTTGAACAGGTTAGTCAGCTTTTCCTCATCAGGACCGGGATGCACGCGGTACAAACAGCCGATTTCCTTTTCGGTTAGGAATTCTGCCACAGCCTCGTTAGCCGCAATCATGAATTCCTCAATGATCTGGTGCGCAAAATTTCGACAACGCGGGCGAATATCCACGGTCCGTCCCTGCAAATTAAAAAGGATTTCCGGTTCCGGCAGGTCAAATTCAAGGCTACCCCGCCCTTTACGACGTTTATTGATCTTACGGGCCAGCTCTTCAGACAATTTGAGCATGGGCAGCAGGTCACCGAAACTTTCCTGCTCCTCTTTCTCGTCAAGAATAATTCCCTTGTAGACCTGCTCGTAAGTCAGCCGGGCATGACTCTTGATCACTGCCGGAGCAAAAGAAGACCTTACAGGCTCGCCGGATTTATTAAATTCAATAGTCGCGGTCATTGCCAGACGGTTCACATCCGGGTTCAGACTGCACAGCCCGTTACTGAGAGCTTCCGGAAACATAGGCTCCACGGACTTTGGAAAATAGTAGGAGTTACCGCGCTTCAGAGCCTCGCGGTCCATCGGGGATTCCATGGCTACATAATGGCTGACATCTGCAATTGCCACCCGCAAACGGTAACCACTGCCAATCTTTTCAACGAACACAGCATCATCAAAATCTTTCGCAGTTGCGCCGTCGATGGTCACAAAAGGAATGTCGCGCATGTCTTCGCGCTCGGCAAAATCCTCTTCGCACGGTTCATCCGGCAGAGCATCGGCCACCGCCATCACTTTACCGGGAAAAGCCGTGGGGATACCGTGGTTGGCCTTGACTACGGCCTCCTGCACAAGAACATCATCTTCCTCGCCCAGAATTTTCAGGATGCGTCCTTCCCAAAGCGATGGGTTGATCTGCTCACCGGGAGCCACCAGCAGGATTTCGCCCCTTGCAATCTGTGTGAAATCGACCTCAGCATCAACAGAATCAGCCGGGTAAATTTCCTTGCCGTTATCGTCCAGTATTGGCTCGTCAACAACCGCTTCGTCCGGTTCCACCACAATGCCGAAATCCAGCCGGGGATCAGTGGGATGGCAAAGCAGCGCAGTACCACCCATGGGCCGGATAACCCGCACCGGAAAGACCTGCTTGCCACGTTCAATCACACGGACCACACGCCCTTCCTCACGCTTACCGCCCCAATGGGAACCGGTAATGGCAACGGTAACCCGGTCGCCATGCCATGCATCGCGCAGGTTTTTGGTGTGGATATAAATATCTTTGCGTTTCTTATCGTCCGGCAACAGGAATGCCGCCCCCGAACGCTGGACCTGCAATTTCCCGGTGACCATGTTCATCTTATCCACAACGCCGTAGGCATTGCCGATTTTGATGATCTTCCCGTCACGGACAAGGTCTTTCAATATATTTTTAACAAATTTGCGGTGCCGCTTGGTCAGGCCGAGTCTTTTTTCAAGCTCGCCTGCGGATAAAGGTTTGCGGCTTTTATTGAAAACATTCATGGCCTCAAAAGGCTTAATCATACCTGGATCTTTCGATTTTCTTTTCTTTCCCATTTTAAATTCCTGAAATATTTGATGCGCTACCGCGCTTTTTTAATTTGATTTTGCCTCCGGCGGCTTAAACCCTTTTGCAAAAGGGTTTAAGAATCCCAAAACCTTTTATCGGTTTTGTTTTCGCTTAACTCGGATAGGCGTGCTGTTTACTTATTAAATGCGTCTATTAATCTTTGTTTATTCCACCACTTATCAAAGGGAGCTTCTTCTGTATCGTCAAAAAATATGGCTTCTTTAAATTCCACTTCCAGATCAATTACATAAAAATCTTCGCAGCCAAGGTTGGCTAATTTAATTGCATCCTTAGGAGTGCAAATAATTCGTTTTGTACCCGCTGCCGCTGCTTTTTTTCGGATCAGCTCCACATCCTGCGCGGTGTATGCGTGATGATCCTTGAAAATTATGAATTCTTCGGGTGCACGGCCCATAGATTTCCCGGCGTCATTGCGCAAGATTTCCGGTTTACCGATCCCGGCAAAAAGCAGATATTTCTCGCTGCCGAAACCGAGCCGTTCTCCACCGCCGAGTAACTTAAGACCCTTGGCGCGCAGCTCAAACTGAAATACGGGTTTCCCGAATTCGGACAACTTCTCTCTTATCAGCCAGATCATCTGCTTGAAAGCATCCGGCCCGCTTTTCACAAAAAAGACATCCGCCCGTTGCAAAGCCTGCTTATTCTCCCGCCATGTCCCACGGGGGATGACCTTATCCCAACCTGTTGTAAAATCGTCGGGAGTAAGCAGCACAAAATCCAGATCGCGCTCCACCGCCATATGCTGAAATCCGTCATCAAGCAGCATCAAGCCCGGCTTAAACTCATCCGTTGCCCATGCCCCGGATCGCTTACGTACCGGGTCGACAACGATTTTCGCATTTGGATTTCCATTCGCCAGCATGAGCGGCTCGTCCCCGGCCTCATGAACAGGGCTAAAGCTGCCCACCAAATACGGTAATGAACTGGGTTTGGCCCCATAACCACGGGTCAACAGCACTGTCAACAAACCTTCACACTCCGCCCACTTGAGCAGCCAGTCCGCAATAGGAGTCTTTCCGCTGCCCCCGGACCCGATATTACCCACGGAAATGCACGGACAAGCAGGCCGAAACCTCTCACACCCGCCACTTGCATACTTCTCTGCACGGCGGGACATGACTGCGCCGTATCCCTTGGATATTGGAGCGAGGATGGGTCCTAAAATTTTCTGGGCTTTGAACAGCAAGGACATCTTACAATTCTCCGAGTTCAAAAAAGTTAAATCATGCCAAGACATTTTTAACAAAAATAACTCCCTCCCGCTAAAAGTTTTTGGGAAAGGAGTCCAGAGGCATCAAAAAAATATGCTCTGCCGGACTTGGAAAGTCCGACAGAGCATAGATAATTTAAGCTTGAGTCTTAACTACTCGCGGTTACCCATGAGGCGGAGCAGGAAGATAAACATGTTGATGAAGTCGAGATACAGGGTCAGCGCGCCGAGGATGGTGCCGCGTCTTACTGCGGTAGCATCGTCAGCCGGAATGTACTCGCCCATATCTTTGAGCTTCTGGGAATCGTAAGCGGTGAGGCCTGCGAAAATAAACACTCCGAGAATGGAGATGGCGAAAGTCATGGCAGAGCTCTGCATGAAGAAGTTCACCACCATGGCGATCAGAATACCGAACAGACCCATCATCATGAATGATCCCATTCCGGTCAGGTCTTTGCGGGTGGTCAGACCATACAAGGACATAGCGCCGAACATTCCTGCGGTAACGAGGAAGGTCTGAAAAATGGACGCTGTGGTGTAAGCAACCAGAATGATGGACAGGGTCAGACCGTTCAGCGCACTGTAAGCCATGAACAACCCGGTAGCAGCGCTGGCTGAAAGTTTGGAAATACGCATGCTCAGGTAGAAGACCAGACCGATTTCACCGATAACCGCACCCCAGAAAAGCATGGTCGGAGCAACAGCCCCGGTTTCGGGATTCTGGGCCAGCACAAGGTTCATAACCGCCGGAGTGGAAAGGGCAACCCATGCCACGGCAGCAGTTGCCAAGAGGCCCGCGCTCATCCAGCTGTAAATGCCGCGCATAAATGCATTAAGGACTTCCGGTCTCGCGCTAACGGTACCGGCTGCACCGAATCTACTCATAATTAATCTCCTTGAATTCTTTTTTTAATCATAATTCGGACAATGTCCGTCCGATTTTTTTACATACTACAAGAGTATAAATAAACAGCTTAAGCCCTACAGGCAAGGTTTTTCGGTCGATTTCCTACAGAGCAACGTTTATTGACGAATCCCCAGCAGGTCGAATTCATGAATTAATTCGACCTTAAAAGCATTTTTTACTATTTCTTTAAAGATACAGCTAATCCCGGATATACTTTTTGAGCACCGGAACAAATGCAGTCATAACTAAACCTATGGCCCCGGTGGCGATTCCGATTTTGAAAAACAGATCATCATAAATCTGCAAGGATTGCACTGCGGTTACCCCATGTTCCGGCACACTTGCCATGGTCGCAATCTCCCCGCCAAGAACCATTGCCACGGACTGAAACATGAACCAGGCCCCCATCATGAACCCCATGGAACGTTCCGGGGTCAGCCGGGCCACCATTGCCAGACCAAGGCCGCTGACCAGCAGCTCTCCGAGACTCTGAAAACCGTAGCTGAGCACCAGCCAGTTACCGGAAACATAACCGTTGGCATCAGCCTGATACTTGGCCACAAAAGCTAAGGTGAGAAAGGCCGCACAACACATCATCATACCCAGTGCGAATTTTCCGGGCAGGGAAAGATCCTTGCCAGCTTTATCAAGCCGGGAATAAACAATCGCCAGCACAGGGCTGATAACCATGACCCAGAAAGGATTCAGTGCCTGAAAAGATGCCGCTTCCACCGGGATACCGAAGATATACGGGTCCACATTACGGGCAGCAAAAAGATTAAGCGAAGTAGGCATCTGCTGATAAAGAGCAAAGAAAACAATGGCCTCGGCCATAAGGATCAGGCAGATGACCAGATTTGCTTTTTCGTGAGCTTCAGCGCGAATAATCTCACGCACATAAAGAGCCGCCACAACGACAAGAGAAGCGTAAAGAAGTTCATGGGCAAGAGTCAGATGGGTCAAAAGCAGAGCAGAAGTCCCGGCAATGCCAGCTGTACCAATCAGGGTCAGCAGCAGTTTTTTCAGATTCAACGGCTCAAAATCAGCCTCGGAACCGATGGGATCAAGTATGGAACGAAAAGCAATAAAATTTCCGATTGCGATGAGCATGCCGATGAAGCAGACAAAAAATCCCGCATTCCAGCCGTAATGTTTCTGGATGATCGGACAGAGCGACATGGCTGCAAAGGAACCGATGTTGATCGCCATATAATAAAGGGTAAAGGCACCATCCACGCGGGAGTCACCCTTCTCATAAAGTTTGGATACCAGTGCCGAGGGGTTGGCCTTGAACAGCCCGTTCCCGGCAATAATGATACCCAGTGCCGGATAAAGAAATCTCTCGCAGTCATACCCCAGCAACGCATACCCGGCAGCAAGAACAACCGCCCCTAAAAACATAGTCCGGCGGTTACCGAGAATCTTATCTCCGATATACCCGCCAGCGCAGATAAAAGCATAAACAAGGGCCGCAAAAGCACTGAAAGTCTGATCCGCTAATTGATCGGAAAATCCCAGTTTCTTGACCATAAACAAAACCAGAAGGGCCTGCATTCCGTAGTAGCCAAACCGCTCCCACATCTCCACGGAGAAGAGCAAATAGAATGGTTTAGGATGGCTGAAAGCACTGCTTGAACTCTGCGACATCATGAACTCCTTATCTGAACGTACTTCTGCTATTTAGCGATCTTATACGACAGATAAGAAGAAAATGCGAGGGATTATAAAACCATAAAGAAAGCCTCCCGCACCAAACGATGCGGGAGGCTTCTCAAAAACGTTTTCATAAAAACTAAACTTTAGCCCATGAAATCAAAGACCCAGCGGCCCATGCTCAGGCAAACTAGAATTGCCCCTTCCAACCTGCTGACTTTCCAGCCTGTGCGGATAAAGAAAAGCACCAGCGCGACCATTCCCACCAGTACGGTCAGTCCGGGCAGGGCATCCGGGGAGACTTCCAGCGGACGCATCAGGCAGGTCAGGCCGAGCACGCCTGCGAAGTTGAAAAAGTCACTACCGATGAGGTTACCGAGCAGCATTTCATTGCGCCCTTTAAGAGATGCAGCAAGGCAGGTGACCAGTTCCGGCAAAGATGTCCCGGCAGCAACGATGGTCATACCGATTACCCAGTTGGAAACACCGAAATGGCGGGCGATGTCTGATGCAGCATCAACCATGAATTCACCACCCAGTGCGATACCAATGAATCCAGCCAGCAGCTTGAGCCAATCTTTTGCTGTGATCTCGCTGCCGCCCTCTTCTTCCACTTCGGGTACGATTCCGGCCATGGCATTGGCTGCCCTTCTACTGTGGACCAACAGGTAACCGATGTAACCGCCAAGTATTGCCAACAGCATAATCCCGGCGGAACGATCCAGCTTATCAAAATAGGCCAGCCCAAGAATCAAGGCGGTAGTCGCCAGCAGCAGCGGAGCATCGCGCATTGCCAATGATCTGTTAGTCGGCAAGGGTTTGATCAAAGCCATCAGACCAAGAATAAAACCTAGATTAAAAATATTAGACCCAACCACGTTGGACAGGGAAATGTCAGATAATCCCTTGAATGCCGCTGTGGCTGTGACCAGAAATTCCGGCGCGGATGTACCGAAAGCCACAATGGTCAAACCAATAACAAGGTCAGAAACTTTGTATTTCTTCGCAATCTTCGAAGCAGACTCAACAATCCAGTCCGCACCGAACCATAATAGGAATATACTCAGTAAAAAGAAAAATATATTGGAAAGCATTTAAATCCCTTAATTTTGATGCGCTACGCGCTTTTTTGATGATCGCATTTTGCCTCCGGCGGCTTAAACCCTTTTGATTCGCCACGTCCTGTGGCTCAGCCCTTCGGGGCGTTGCCTTTCAGGAAACGTCCAAATCCGCTTTCCTGCGGATTTGTGGCAAAAGGGTTTAAGAATCCCAAAACCTTTCAATAGGCTTCGCAAACAAAAGCCGCAAACGTCATAGCGCAATATGCGAATTAGAATAGCAGGTCATTATTAAATTCAAAAGTATTTCCGGGACAAACATTCCCTTCATATATAAACGGCGAAGTCCTAATAAAAAGTTTAGGAGAGTCCAGAGAACCCTTTCCAAAGGGTTCTTACTTATAGCCGTTAGGTGAGAGTCTCCTGCTCGAGTCTTACGGATATAGAGAGCAGCGCTGGCCGCCGGAGGCATTCTTACGCCTCTTTTACTTCACCGCGTTCTTTCTTCCATTCTTTCAATCCATCGAGAGTAGGCCGGACAAAAGAAGTTTCGCGATTGGGGGTTACCTTGACGATCATCTCCCCTTCGGGACCGATTATGGCAACATGAATTTCTTCACCGGACTTAACGGCCTTGGGTGAAAAAGAAGCGGTCATGGCTGCTGCATCGAGCACTTCCTGCTGCGCCCATTCTTCGCCACAGAAACCACGTCCGATGCTGAGCGGACCGGGAAAACCGCGCACTTCAAAAAGATAATCTTCAGCCTCGTAAAGATCTTCAATGCGCTCATTGTCATCGCGATTACGCCCGACAACCAGCATCTTATTCCCAGCCCAGAATTGACGTCCGGTGGTTGCAAGCTGAAAAGAATTAACATCCTGCTCGGTGAGTCTCTGCAAAAGCGGAAAATAGCGAGCCGCATTTTCCTGCTCGGTGAGCTTGCACCCCCCGCCGGGAGTCGGTATTTCGGAAAAGCCATAATCCTTAGCCATTCGCAACTGTTCCTTGCGCCCGCGCCCGAAAATATTGGGCAGCTTCTCGCGATCCACCAAACCGGATTCTTCCACAGCTGTGATGGGCTGGGACTGAGCGCAGAGGGGGCGGAGCAGAATATCCCGGGTTTCTGAGCAATTACGAATAGAATTCAAAGTAGGCGGACGCTGAGACATGGGCCGCTGCCCGGTCACTTCACCGGAAATCAGAAATTTTGCCCCGTACTCTTCCATAAGAGTCTTGGCGTGGCTGATCATCATGATCTTGCAATCCACGCAAGGATTGACCAGCTTGCCCATGCCGTGATCCGGCACATCAAGCATCATCTGAATATATTTTTCACTGATATCTACAGTCACGATTTCCACACCGTAAATATCCTGCCAATGTTCTATCTTCTCGGGATTACCAAAAAAAGGCGTAACAAAGTGCAAGCCGAGAACCTTGAGTCCCTGATCCTGAATGACCTTGCAGGCCAATATACTATCGAGGCCCCCGGAAAAAAGGGCCAAAGCGTCATATTGTTTGTTCATGGGGCGGCAGTACCTTCATTTTTTAGAAACCGCAACAAAATCCGCTCACCCGACAAACGACTGAGAAAGAGCCGAATGCAAACCTTTTCCGCAGCGAAACTACGGGGAATGCTCTATCAGTCGCCTATTTTGTTCGTTGCTTTATGAATTAGTGTTTGATATGGAAAGCACTTGTCCGTTGTGTCGAAAATTCGCCCCTCGGACAGGAGGACAAACTAACGCATCCCGGATGCAGATGTTAGCCGGTTAAAATTCTTACCGATAATGTCAGCCTTGCGCATGTGACAATAAACAAGAACCGGATACGTTAACCGTCCAATTATTAATGGAGAAAAAATGAGCAAGAAAAACGCAAATCCCGAAGAACTCCGCAAGGCAGCCTTAAGCACAGCCCTGACCACTATTGAACGCAAGTTCGGCAAGGGTTCCATCATGCGCCTTGATTCCGATGCCTCACACAATATTCCGACAATTCCCACCGGATCAATCAGCCTCGACATGGCACTGGGTATCGGCGGTATCCCCAAGGGCAGAATTACAGAAGTGTACGGCCCTGAATCTTCCGGTAAAACAACTCTGGCCCTTCACGTTATTGCGGAATGCCAGAAAGCGGGCGGAACAGCCGCATTCGTTGATGCTGAACATGCACTGGATGTAAAATATGCCAAACGCCTCGGAGTAAACACCGACGAGCTGCTCATTTCCCAGCCGGACTATGGTGAACAGGCCCTTGAAATAACCGATTTGCTGGTCCGCTCAGGAGCGGTCGATATTGTTGTCATCGACTCCGTAGCTGCACTTACCCCGCAGGCCGAGCTTGAAGGAAATATGGGAGAAACTCAGGTTGGCGGACAGGCAAGACTTATGTCTCATGCCCTGAGAAAGCTAACCGGTACTATCCATAAATCTAAAGCTGTAGTTCTGTTCATTAACCAAATCCGTATGAAAATCGGTATGACCGGATACGGTAGCCCCGAGACAACCTCCGGTGGTAATGCCCTGAAATTTTACTCCTCTGTGCGTCTCGATATCCGCAGGATTCAGACGCTTAAAGATAAGGATGAAGTCTTTGGTTCCCGTACCAGAATCAAAGTAGTTAAAAACAAGGTAGCGCCGCCCTTCCGCGAAGCCCTTGTGGATATCCTTTATGGAACAGGCATGTCCCGCGAAGGGGAACTGCTTGATCTCGGAGTTGACCACGGCATCGTGGATAAATCCGGTGCATGGTATGCTTACGGTTCTGAACGCCTTGGACAGGGTAAAGAAAATGTACGCCAATTCCTCGGGGAAACCCCGGAACTGCGCCAGCAAATTGAAGACAAACTACTCGTCCACCTCGGAATGAAAGAGGACCCCGACGCGAATGTAGGCGAGAAGGTTGACGAACAAGGACCTACAGAGTAAAGCCTGTTGGCCCGGATAAGATATTAAGGAACCCCGCTCCGGCGGGGGTCTAAGAATAAAACCGACAGGAAATTACTCCTTTCGGTGATATAGCTATTACGGAGACAGCCCATGAAGGCCAGTGAAATCAGAGAAAGATTCCTTAAATATTTCGAAAAAAACGGTCACACAATCGTAGACAGCTCTTCCCTCGTTCCCAAGGACGACCCTACCCTGCTCTTTACTAACGCGGGTATGGTTCAGTTCAAGAACACCTTCCTCGGTCAGGAAAAAAGGGATTACAAACGGGCGACCACTTCCCAGAAATGTCTGCGCGTGGGCGGCAAGCACAACGACCTCGAAAACGTAGGCCGTACCGCACGCCACCACACCTTTTTCGAAATGCTCGGAAACTTCTCATTTGGCGACTACTTTAAAGAAGACGCCATCAAATTTTGCTGGGGCTTCCTCACTGAAGAACTTGGGCTGCCTAAAGAAAAACTTTACGTCACTGTTTATACTGATGACGATGAAGCTGAAGAACTCTGGAAGAATGTTGTAAACTTTCCTGCTGAGCGTATATACCGCCTCGGCGAGAAGGAAAACTTCTGGTCCATGGGTGATACCGGACCCTGCGGTCCCTGCTCTGAAGTCCACATCGATCAGGGCGAGAACATGAGCTGCGGCCCCAACTGCGGCATCGGCAAATGTGACTGTGACCGCTACCTTGAAATCTGGAACCTCGTTTTCATGCAGTATGATCAGGACGAGACCGGAACCCGTGTACCACTGCCCCGCCCCTCCATTGACACCGGAATGGGCCTTGAGCGCATCACTGCGGTTTGTCAGGGCGTACAGTCCAACTTTGAGACCGACATTTTCCAGCCCATGATTCAGGCTGTAGCCAAGAAAGCTGGAGTTAAATATAAAGAAGACGGCGAAATTGATACTGCTTTGCAGGTTATTGCCGACCATTCCCGCTCCATTGCATTTCTGATCACCGATCAGATTCTGCCTTCCAACGAAGGCCGCGGATACGTTCTGCGCCGTCTGATCCGCCGTGCATTCCGTTTCGGTCGCCTGCTCGGCCTGACCGATCCCTTCCTGCACGAAACAACCGCCATGGTTGTTGAACAGATGAGCGGTCAGTTCCCTGAACTGCTGGACAACAAAGATTTCATGTCCCGCATGGTCAAGGAAGAAGAAGAACGCTTCAGCCAGACTCTCGACAAGGGCCTGATCATCCTTGAAGAAGAAATGGAAGAGCTGAAAAAAGACGGCAAGAACCTCATATCTGGTGAAACCGCTTTCAAACTCTATGACACCTTCGGATTCCCGCTGGACATCATCAATGATGTTGCAGAGAAACAGGATTTCGAGGTTGATGAAATCGGCTTCAACGCAGCCATGAAGGAACAGAAAGACCGTGCCAAGGCAGCATGGAAAGGTTCCGGCGAAAAAAACTCCGGCGCAATCTTCCGTCAGGTTCTGGAAGCTGGTCTCAAGAACAGCTTCACCGGATATACCGAGCTGACCACAGAATCCCGCATCGTTAATCTTCTTTCCGAAGAAGGCGAACACCTCAAGCGCATCACTCAGGGCAACGGTGGCTGGATAATCACTGCCGCGACTCCCTTCTACGGTGAATCCGGCGGTCAGATGGGTGATGCCGGAGCAGTAGGAACCTTGACCGGTAACGCGGAAGTACTGGAAACCGTAAAAGCTTCCGCGGATCTTACCGCATCCAAAATTTTTGTAAGCGAAGGCGAACTGCTCATTGATCAGGAAGCCAAGCTGGAAGTTGCACCGGAAACAAGAACAGCCACAGAGCGTAACCACACAGTTACGCACCTGCTGCACGCTGCTCTGAAAAATATTCTGGGCGACCACGTAAAGCAGTCCGGGTCACTGGTGGGACCTGACCGTTTGCGTTTTGACTTCACCCACATTGCAGCCATGACTCCCGAAGAGATTAGTCAGGTTGAAATTGAGGTAAACCGTGCTATACTGGGCGACACTCCCGTAGTCGTTCAGGAGATGAGCAATGATGAAGCGGCTGAAAAAGGCGCGACCGCATTGTTCGGAGAAAAGTACGGTAATGTAGTCAGAGTTGTTGAAATTCCGGGCGAATCCATGGAACTTTGTGGTGGTACCCACCTCAAGGCAACCGGTGAAGCCGGAACATTTGTGATCCAGTCCGAATCCGGCGTAGCTGCGGGTATCCGCCGCATTGAAGCCGCAACCGGATGGAATTCACTTAAATTTCTGCAAGAGCAGCGCGCGGAAGTCGTTACATCTTCCGCAATGCTCAAAGCAGCACCCGGACAGCTGGCCGACAAAATTGCGGTTTTGCAGTCACAGGTGAAAGAACTGACCCGGGCCAATGACAAGCTTCAGTCGAAATTGGCATCCGGTGCAGGTGCGGACCTCATGAGTTCCGTGGAAGAGATTGGCGGAATAAAAGTTATTGCTGCCAAGCTCGAAGTTACCAATGTCAAAGCCCTTCGTGATCAGGCCGATGATCTGAAATCCAAAATGGATTCCGGCATCTTTTGTCTGGTCGCACAGGTTGATGACAAAAAAGTTTCCCTGATTATTGCCGTTACCAAGGACTTGCACGATAGATTCCAGGCCGGCGCATTGATCAAACCCGTTGCGGCTGAGGTAGGCGGTGGTGGTGGCGGCAGGCCCGATATGGCGCAGGCCGGTGGAACCAACCCCGCTGGAATTGAAAAAGCATTCGCAACCCTGAAGAAACTGGTTGCAGATTCCTGATCTGAGAAAAAGGGATTTTAAGCTTGACATCTAACGGTCAATGTTTGTATACATCCCCTTCCCAGATTTCACGTAAGGAGCATTTCTAATGAAGACATATATCCCCAAAGATGAAGACATCAGCCGCGAGTGGTTCGTAGTTGATGCTGAAGATATGATTCTCGGTCGCCTTGCTACCCAGATCGCCAACAAACTCAGAGGAAAAGATAAGCCTATCTTCACTCCTCACATTGATACCGGCGATTTCGTTGTCGTGCTGAATGCAGACAAAATCAAGGTTACCGGAAACAAGTTGGAAAAGAAGACCTACTACAAGCACACCAACCACCCCGGTGGTTTGAAAGAAAGAACTCTCAAGGTTATGCTTGAGAAGAAGCCTGAAGTAGTCATCGAAACCGCAGTCCGCGGCATGCTCCCCAAGAGCCGCCTCGGCAGACAGATGATCAAAAAACTGAAAGTATACACAGGTACTGATCATCCGCACACTGCACAGCAGCCCAAAGCACTGGAATTCTAATTAAGGGTGGAGCAATAAAATGAGTAAAGATTTCAATTACGCTACCGGCAGAAGAAAAAACGCTGTTGCCCGTACCCGCCTTTATGAGGGAACCGGTGCAATTACCGTTAACGGTAAACCTTACGAAGATTACTTTCCTCGTAAAACCTTACAGATGATCGTTCAGCAGCCCCTGAAACTCACCAAAAACCTTGGCAAATTTGACATCAAAGTCAACGCCGACGGTGGTGGAGTTGCAGGTCAGGCACAGGCTGTAAGACACGGCATCTCCCGTGCACTTATTGAGATAGATCCCGAACTTCGTGCTATCCTCAAACGTGCTGGTCTCCTGACTCGTGACGCTCGTAAGAAAGAGCGTAAAAAATACGGTCAGCCCGGCGCACGTGCAAAATTCCAGTACTCCAAACGTTAAGAAGTACTGCGGATTTATTCGCCAGACCATTCAGGCGGAACTGCTTATGCAGTTCCGCCTTTTCTTATATGCGCCGTAAAAAATCCCTGCTCTGTGCTTCGAAGCGATTCACGTACAAAACAACACCTTGTGCCAAATAGAAAGCATACGAACAGAACTGGACAACAACTAAATTGCAGGAAATAAAAATAAGTTTGCGGAATTTTCAGTATGAAGAAACATACAAGATGATATGTATTCTCACGGTGCTGAAGTTCTGGATATTCAATTGAAAAAAATATATCCCTAAGCAAAACAGTTAGCAGGAACAACTTAATTTATGTCCCGTAAAAAACCGCTTTACGACAAAACATTTTTCGCCCGGCAGCCCATCCTTATGCCGGATCAATCCGTCTGGGGATATGAACTGCTTTTCCGCAACAGTGGCGAAGCCACAACCGCAGTTATTTCCGATAGCTACAAGGCTACCTTGCGAGTTGCAGCAAATCTGTGCGCATCCCCCGGAGAAAACCTTCCAGATAACGTAAAGCTGGTAGTTAATTTTTCGCACAAAGCTATCATGGACAAAGTTCCATACTCCCTGCCTGCGGGAAAAACCGTTGTCCAAATTCCGGAAACAACACCGCCCACCCCCAACTTGATCAAGGCCCTGAAAGAACTATCCAAAGACGGATTTTACATTGCTATCGATGACTTTGAAGCAAGGCCCCAAGGGGAATTCCTTATTGCCTATGCCGATGCCATTATAGTTGATTTTCTCTCTACAGATGAAAAGAAACTGGAACGCATATGCGACATGTGTCGGGAGTACGACACCAAGCTTATCGCCAAACGTGTGGAAAACACCGACCAGTTCAATATGGCCCAAAAACTGGGGTTCAATTTTTTTCAAGGCTTTTATTTCAAACGACCGGAAAATATAAAAGGGCGCAAGCTCCGCTCCGGGGAAATTGTAAAGCTCAAACTGCTCAAGTTGATTGAAGACCCTTCCCCGGACTTCGAAGCCCTTGCCGAAGCCTTGCAGAACGATGTTTCTATCAGCTTCCGTTTGTTGACCCTGCTCAACTCTCCAACTTTTGGATTTACGCAAAAGATAACTTCCATCAAGCAGGCCCTTGTTCTCGCCGGATGGAAAATGCTTAAAAACTGGCTGCGGGTTATTCTGCTCACTGACCTAACCCCAAAAGAGAAGAGCCGGGAACTGCCGCAATTGGCCACTCAAAGAGCTAAATTTCTGCAATTACTCGCCCAGAACTCTAAGAAAGGACTACCTGCGGACTCTATGTTCCTGCTTGGACTTTTTTCCCTACTCGGTGCTATGTTCGATCTGCCCATGAAAGAACTGACCAGCTACCTGCCCCTTGAGGAGGAAATCACTCAGGCTCTATGCGGGGATGAAAACCTTTACAGCAGGTATTTGGATATTACCACTTTCTTTGAATCGGGAGACTGGGAAAATCTTGACTTTTTACTGGATGAAATGGAGTTGGACCCGGTGATGGTTTCAAAAAGCTATTATGACTCTACCCGCTGGGCCAACGGTTTTTTCCAGATCCCAGGCTCATCCTGATCAAAACGCTTTCAGCGCAAGCACCTAAACAGGAGCCAACATGCCGCACTCATGCCATAGTGATGAAAATGCGAAGCTGAACATCCTGATTACCGGGAAAAGCCCGATAATCCATACCCTCATGCCCGTTCTGCACGATTTCGGACATGCGGTATCCATAACCCTCTCCCCAAGAGAAACCCTCTTCACCTATGCCAGCCAGCAACCGGATCTGGTTATCATGGCCGAGCAGGACGAAACCTGCCAGACCTTCTCCAGCATCCGCGAGGTAAACGAAGAAGCCGAAGCCCTTTTCATCATTGACACCGCAAAGCCGGAATCTTTTGAACCGCTTTTTGATTTCAGCAACATTTCCTTTTTGCCTTCCTCTGCACCTAAAGAGAAGCTGCTCACATTCATCAACAACTTTCAGGCCCAGCATGTCCGTAAAAAAAAGCATGAGGAGGACGCCAAGCTCTTCGGCCTGATCATGCAGAGCCTGCCTTTTCCTGCACTTTTGATAAGTACCAAAACCGAGAAAACCATCCTCGCCAACAAGGCCGCTCATGACCAGCTCCCGGTTTTTGAATATGAACAGGCTCCGCCTTTCATGTCTGCACTTTCCGGTGAAGTGCGCCAGAATCTTTTTTCAGATCTGGAATCCTACCATCTCCACTACCTGAAATCAGTCAATGCCTACGAAAGGTTCTGGGATCTGACAATAGATCAGGTAGCCCCCTCAATTTTCATGCTGCTTGCCGTGGATGTCACCGAGCAACGCCAGCAGCTGCAACTGCGCGAAGAGATGGAACGCATTGCACGACACGACCTGCGCTCCCCCACAGCCAATATTGTAGGAATGTCCCGCATCCTTGAAACCGAAGCAGGACTTGCTGATGAATTCCAGCAGTTGGCCGAAATAGTGCGCAAGACCAGTGAACGCATGATCCGCCAGATCGACACTTCTCTGACCCTGATCCGCTTGGAAACAGGCTCACTCAAGGCGGACGCCCACCCCTTCAACCTCTATAGTGCCATAAGTGCCGCGACAGGTGACTTAAGCCAGTTGGTAGAGGATAAACAGCTGACAATTACCAGTCTGCTGGACGGGGAACCGCTCACCGAAGAATGCTCTATTGTCTGCTACGGCGAAGCTTCGCTGATTATCACAATGTTTTCCAATCTGCTGAAGAACGCAGCAGAAGCTGCTCCTGAAAACTCTACAATTACCATCAACATCACTGAAAACAGCCGCTTTATCACCACCAAGATACATAACTTCGGCGAAATCCCGGTCAGCATCCGTGATACCTTTTTTGACCGCTACACCACCTACGGAAAGAAAAAGGGAACCGGGCTTGGAACCTACAGCGCAAGACTCATCGCCAGCGGGTCCGGTGGAGATATTTCATTCACAACTTCTGAAGAAAAGGGTACGACCCTGATCACAACAATCCCGAAACCACCAATTAAATAAAACAGGACCAGAGAATGGCTGCTAAAAAAAAACCACGTCCGCTACTCGTCTTTGCAGATGAGGACGGAAAAATATATGATCATCCTGAACTTGAAATGATGTGCCGCCGGGGTGATGAACTCTTCCAGCCCAAGCCCGAAGAATACATTCCCCTGCCCCCGGACAGTGAGTTTTTCCTGCTACCGGGACGTTACCCTATCGGCCTTGACCCGGAAACCGGAGAAGTGGTCGAAATGGAAGGCACTGCTGTTACAGCCTTTCCCTGTCCCGGACATACCCTTACCGGGCTTGCCGCCTATGGCAACACCGAAGATGCACCGGTACTGCCCATGTTTTCTTACGGCGCAGTAGGTTATGCCAATGGAAAATTTTGGGTTACCGCAAAACAGGTGGACGAGGACAAACGTCAGGTCTTCACCAAAATTCCCAACAAAAAAATCGATGCCGGTGCCCACCGCATGATGAAGGAATTTCCTGAGAACAGGCTGGTCAGCCATCTGTGTGGATGCGCCCTCACTTACGGCTGTCCTGCGGCAAAGAACCTCGCTCTCGGCCGTTTTGAGGCTCCCCTGCCCACAGCCAGAACCTGCAACGCCCGCTGTATCGGCTGTATTTCCGAACAGCCCGAAGATTCCGGTTTTCCATCACCGCAGGAACGCATCAAGTTCACCCCCACTGCCCAGGAAATCACCGAGGTCATGCACTACCACCTCAAGCGTGAACGCAAGCCCGTTTTTTCTTTCGGGCAGGGCTGTGAAGGCGAGCCACTCACCGAGCATGTATTGCTTGCCGAGGCGATCAAAAAATTTCGCGACGAAGGCGGAATCGGGACCGTAAACATCAACACCAACGGCTCCATCACCGAATCAATGGAACCGCTGGCTGAAGCTGGGCTCAACTCTATCAGGGTCAGCCTGAACAGTTTACGTGAACCTGTTTACAATGCCTACTACCGTCCCAAGGGCTACAAATTTGACGATGTTGTGGCAACCATTGCCAAAGCCAAAGAACTGGGGCTGCACGTATCTCTGAACTATCTCTATTTTCCCGGTATCAGCGATACTGAATTTGAAGTCAGTGCGCTCATTGAAATAGCCAAGCAGACCAAATTCGATTTCATCCAGCTACGCAACCTGAACATCGACCCCGACCTGTACATGGAGCTTATGGAGCCACATGAATTCGGTCCGGGCATGGGATTCGTGAATTTCCGCAAACGGATTAAGACCGAATGTCCATGGGTCGGATTCGGATACTTCAACCCCTATCTTGGGGATGGAGTGAAGAAGGATTAGATTGCCTCTGGCAGCCCTCCGGGGGCCAAAGAACCCTTTTGAAAAAGGGTTCTCTGGACTCTCCTAAAACTTTTAAGGATAAGAAATAAAATTCAAACAAGGGGAGATTTGATCAATTGGATCAGATCTCCCTTTTTCTTTTGAGTGTGCTAACTTCCCAGTCGCCTTTCACCCGTGTATAAGAAAGTGATGAACAGACGGTCCATTTTCTTCAGCGCATGTATATTTCTGCTGCTGATCTTCACCATCCCGCAATCCGTACCTGCAAAAAGCAGCTTCGGCCTGAACTGGCAGTTCTCAGTGAATCTGCCACAGGCGGGAATATCTGGAATTCTCAAGGGATATATTGAACATCTTCAGGGAACAAATTTCAGGTTCAGCGGCGAATTCCTGAATAAAAAAGGACCACTCAAATCCGGACCCATAAACGTTACAACCACATTTAGTCTCAACTCAGGCTTATTACAGCTACAAAATTTTGCTCTCAAAATTAAAAAGCTGGAAACAAACTTACCCCAACTTGGATTAAAAAATCCCGACCTGAGTATTACCGGGAACGGGATTATTGATCCTGCTTCAGGTGCGGCAGACCTCAAGAATTTACACATCAAAGCTGGTAATCTCCCCGAACTCAAAACCAGATTGACTTTTTCCCCAGCCAATAATGGCAACTGCCTGCTGAAAATTAATAACCCCATGCCCTTGCTTGAGCGGATAGTGGAGCTAAATTTCCCGGACTTTAAGAAATGGGACAAGGAAGGAAAATTCACGCTAACTCTTGGGCTGAACAAGATACATACCTCTCCGGAAGCTCTTCTGCGATTTGACTTCAAAAACCTTTCTGCCGCATCACCGGACGGCATGGCACTTGTGGACAGTGTCGCCGGAAACATTGAAGCCCATAGCCAGATGGAAACTCCGCAACCTGCCCTGAAAATTAATTTGAATTCCGGGGAAGCACTTTACGATACATTCTATGTGAATCTTACTGACCACCCTCTACAAGCTGAAATTAAATCCACTGTGCCTGACAAAACAGGTAACCTTGAACTTAAGACCCTCATTAATTGGGGGGCTATGGGAAGTTTGAAAGCGGGGGCGCGGATACAAGAAATTTTCCAAAACCTCTCATTTTCCGGCAAAGCAGAATACCAGGCAGCCGAGCTGTCCGTTCCATTCAGGACATTTGCAATTGATCCTTTTTCTCTGGAAGGACTGGATGGTAGCGGTAAATTTGCCCTGCATTGCGCCTTTAACGGTACAAAACAGAAAACTCACCTGCGCGGGGAAATGAGCTTTGAAAATTGCACGGTGAATAAAACTGAAACCGTGTTCAGTGGAATTAAGGCAGGTCTACCTTTTGTACTCTCACTCAATGAAAATTTTCTACCGCAAGCGGATAAAACCCTGCCCTATATCCCGTCCGGCATGGTCAGCTTTAAAAATATTTCTGCTGGAAATCTAAAGATAGAAAATTTTGCTTTCCCCATCAGCGTATCATCCAATTCAATTGAATTCGGAACTATCCCGACTATTAATCTTGAAGGAGGCACCCTCAATTTTTCAGACTTAAAGATGCGCCATCCCTTCAATGATGACTTCGTACTCAAGGGGGAAATTGTAGCTAACAACATAAACCTACTGCCTCTTTCACCAGAATCACTGCCCGTCGATGGACAGATCAGCGGAGACCTAAAATTCTGGTTACTCAAGGATCACCTTTCCACCAGCGGTAAGCTGTTCGGTAAGGTCTATGACGGAGAGATGGAGATTGATGAAATTTTCGCGGAAAATCCATTTGAAGATTCCCGGCAGTACGGTGCAGATTTCAGTGTAAAACATCTTAATCTGGAACCGCTCAGTCAGGCTCTGGACATCGGACGCATTACCGGACGCATGGACCTCGACCTGACCGAGCTAGTCATTGCTTATGATCAGCCTGCGGCTTTCCATCTGCTGGCCCGGACAACTCCCGGTTCCGGTAAATCCGGGGATATCAGTCTCAAGGCAGTTAACACCCTCTCGGTAATTGGTACTGGTTCCGGACTGACCGGGGCTGGCGTAGGGATGTTTTCTCAATTTTTCAAAGAATTCGGATATGCAGGTCTCGGCCTTGAATGTACACTCGATGACGACATCTTCAAGATTAGAGGCTTGATCAGAGATGACGATATCGAGTACATTATTAAAAGGCCGCCCTTGTTCGGCATCAACGTAATCAACAGCAACCCCGAAAACCTGATCAGCTTTTCAGACATGCTTAAAAGGCTGAAAAGGGTCATCGGCAATTAACAGCACAGGAGTTTACCATGCTCAAAAAAACCGCGCAGGTTTTAACATTTCTCAGCCTTCTTTCCTTTGTCGCCTGTGTGACAGTGAACATATACTTCCCGGCAGCCAAGGTAGAACGGGCAGCTGAGGATATTGTGGAAGACGTATACGGAACTGATACCAAGCAACAGAACAAGGACGATCAATCCGCACTGGAAACCTTCCTCGCCATAATGGCCCCGCAGGCCGCGCATGCCCAAGTGAGCAAATCCGAGATAAACAAAAGCTCCAACTCCGCCATCCGGGGTTTGAAAAACACCATTGCCAATGACCACAAAAAACTGATCCCATACTACAATTCAGGCAACATCGGCATCAACAATGAAGGATACGTTCAGATCATTAACAAAGACGGACTGAATATCAAACAGACCGCCGCACTGCGTCGCCTTGTATCGCAAGACAACGACACCCGCGACCAGCTTTACACTGAAGTAGCAGCTTCCATGAATATTGCCGGCAGCGAGATCGGAAAAGTTAAGGCTATCTTTGCTGAAAAATGGCAGGAAGGCGCGCCCTCCGGCTGGTTTATTCAGAGCCAGAGCGGCAAGTGGCAAAGGAAATAAAGGTTTAGAAGCCCATGCCTTTTGATAACAGCTATGGACGGCTGGATAGTAAATTCTACCAGCGCATAAATCCCACCCCGGTAAAGCACCCCCGGCTCATACTCGTGAACCGAGAACTTGCCGGGGAAATGGAATTCCCATTGCCGGAAGCAGATTCTGAACTTGCACAGCTCTTCTCCGGCAACAAAATGCCGCAGGGATCAGATCCGCTGGCTCAAGTTTATGCCGGACATCAATTCGGCAATTTCGTGCCCCGTTTGGGTGACGGACGCGCTGTCCTGCTCGGCGAATTCATCAACAGCAACGGCCAGCGCTACGATATCCAGCTCAAAGGGGCTGGCCAAACCATGTATTCGCGTAATGGTGATGGCCGCTCCCCGCTTGGCCCGGTTATCCGCGAATACATTGTCAGCGAAGCTATGTTTCGGCTGGGTATTCCTACCACCCGCGCCCTTGCCATGGTTTCCAGCGGAGAAAAAGTCTTCCGTGAAGAGGAATTTCCCGGCGCGGTCTTCACCCGTGTTGCCTCCAGTCACATCAGGATCGGCAGCTTTGAGTATTATGCCGCCCGTAACGATCACGAAGGCATAAAAACACTGGCCGATTACGCCATAGACCGCCATTATCCGGAACTTAAAGATGTGAGGAATCCCTATGCGGCATTCCTCGGCAGGGTCTGCTCTGTTCAAGCACGACTGGTAGCAAAATGGATGCGGGTCGGGTTCATCCACGGTGTCATGAATACCGATAACACCACAATTTCCGGTGAGACCATTGATTACGGTCCCTGCGCTTTCATGGACGGTTATGATCCGGCAACAGTATTCAGTTCCATCGACCATTACGGCAGGTATGCATACGCACGCCAACCGTCCATTGCCCAGTGGAATCTGGCCGGGCAGGGCGGATGTCTGCTTCCCCTAATCCACAAGGACCCGGATGTAGCCAAAGTCCGCGCGGAAGAAATAGTGCAGGGATTCGGAGCTGAATTCAGAAACCACTACTTTTCTGAAATGTGCAGCAAGATAGGTCTTCCCCCGAAAGAGCGCAGCCATGAACTGCTTGATAATTTTTTGCAGATTATGCAGGAGTCCAAAACAGACTTCACCCTCAGCTTTCGGATGCTGAGTAAAGCCGTTTTAGGTGAAACAAATCCGCTGCTTGAACTTTTTAGCGATCAAGCCAAGATCATGGACTGGCTGGATAAATGGAAAAATGAACTGACCTGGCAAAACATCAATAGCAAAGAAGCAGCCCAAACCATGGACCGCAACAATCCGGCCTTTATTCCCCGCAACCACCGCGTGGAGCAGGCAATCACCGCCGCAGTAAAGCAAAATGATTTCGAACCGACTAAAAAACTCATCAACATTCTGCGCCATCCTTACGAAGATCAGCCGGAGAACGTTGAATATACGACTCCGCCGAAACCAACAGAGCGGGTTTACCAGACATTTTGTGGCACTTAAGCAAAAACAAGCCCGGAGTATATATGAGATACCCCATACATATAATATTTTGTGCAACCCTGTTGTTTATGGGGATATTTACTGTTCTACCCACTCCCTCATACGCTGACAACTTTGAAGACGGCTTAGTAGCCTACCAGCAAGGAGATTACGAACTTGCGGGCAGAAAATTCCTCGAAGCTGCCGACCAAGGTCATGCTGAAGCCATGTATAATCTGGGAGTAATGTATACTCGCGGAATCGGTATGGAGCAGGACTTTTCTCAAGCGGCAATGTGGTTCAGCAAAGCAGCCGATCAAGGCTCGACTGGTGCACAGTACAACCTGGCAATGATGTATGCCAACGGCATGGGAGTTAAGCAGGATCTTGCCCGCGCCGTACAATTGTACCGTCCTATTGCCGACCATGGATTCGCTGAAGCCCAGAACAACCTCGGCTCAATGTATGAAAAAGGATTGGGAGTAACACAAAATTATAAAATTGCCCTGTCATGGTATCGCAAAGCTGCGGAACAAGGACTGGCTATGGCCCAATACAATCTGGCCATAATGTATGCCCACGGCGTGGGAACTCCACAGGATCTAAAGCAGGCTGCGGCATGGTATCGCAAAGCTGCAAAGCAAGGTAATGCAATGGCCCAGAACAACCTTGGGCTTATGTATGACAGTGGAAAAGGGGTTGAGCAGAATTACTCTGTTGCGGCTCAATGGTACCGCCGGGCCGCTGAACAGGATTTTGCAGGGGCACAACTCAATCTCGGGCGGCTTTACGAAAACGGTCAGGGTGTGCCACAGGATTACACGCAGGCTGCTCAATGGTACATGAAGGCTGCGGAACAGGGATTGGTTAAAGCCCAGCACGACATGGCCCTTATGTACTCAAAGGGATTGGGAGTACCTCAGAACGACTCACATGCGGTACTCTGGTACTTAACCGCCGCAGAGCAGGGTTATGCTCTCTCCCAGTACAATCTGGGACTTATGTTTGACAACGGACAGGGTGTAAAGCAGGACCACGCCAGAGCAGCCCTCTGGTACTTAAAGGCTGCGAAACAGGGAGTTCCTGAAGCCCAGTATAACATCGGCGCAATGTATGAAAACGGTCAGGGAGTTCCGCAGGATGACATTCAGGCATACATGTGGTTCAGCCTGTCTGCCACGCGAGGAATTAAACAGGCCATAGAAAGTAGGTCCAGACTCAAAAACAGAATGACCCAATCAGAGATAAATGAGGCACTGGAACTGGCGGATAAATGGGAACCATCCCACGGGCGATGATTATAGATTGAAAAAGATGAAATAAAAAAACCCTCAAACCAAACGGTTCGAGGGCTTTAAACATATCAACAATAAAAACTAGAAATTAACTTTAACCTGCTCGGAATCTCCGTCACGGCGAGTAATTTCACCGATCTTCCATGAGTTGAGCTTCATTCCGGCCAGTCTGTTGAGCACATCTTCTTCACGGTCTTTGGCTACAACGAGGATGTATCCGATACCGGTGTTGAAGATTTGCAGCATTTCAGGCCAGCTGAGATCGCCCTGTTCTTTGAGCCAATTAAACACGGGAGAAACTTCCCATGAATTAAAGTTGATTTCAGCGGTAACCTGCTTGGGCAGGATGCGGGGTACGTTGTCGTAAAAACCGCCGCCGGTCACATGAACCATACCCTTGATCTCAATATCGCGGGAAAGGTTGTGAACCGCATCAACGTAGATTCTGGTGGGAGTCAGCAGGGCTTCACCAATTTTACGATCAGTTCCGGGCAGCAGATCATCTGCCTTAAGACCGGACTCATCAAAAATCTTACGCACCAGAGAATAACCGTTGGAATGGATACCGGAAGATTCCAGACCGATGATGGAATCCCCAATGGTAATGGAGGAACCGTCTACGATCTTGGTGTTATCCACCATACCTACACAGAAACCGGAAAGGTCATACTCGCCGTCAGCATAAAAGCCGGGCATTTCAGCGGTCTCACCGCCGAGCAGCGCACAGCCGGACTGCTTACAGCCTTCCACAACACCCGCGATAACTTCTTCAGCCACACCGGACTCAAGTTTACCTGTTGCGAAGTAGTCGAGGAAAAACAGGGGTTTTGCGCCCTGCACGAGAATGTCGTTTACGCTCATAGCCACAAGGTCGATACCGATGGTATCGTGCTTGTCCACGGCAAAAGCGAGTTTAAGCTTGGTTCCCACGCCGTCGGCACCTGCCACCAGCACGGGCTCTTCCATCTGAGTAAGGTCAAGCTTGAACAGCCCGCCGAACCCGCCAATATCAGTGACCACACCCTTGGTGAAAGTGGAACCCACCATACCTTTAATGCGACCAATAAAATCATTAGCCGCGTCGATATCTACACCGGCGGCTTTATATGCATCAGAACGACTTGCCATATTAATTTCTCCTAACAGTCTCTAAGAACGGACTGTATATGCTGAATCCCGCATAAGTTCAAGGAACAACATCACCCATTTCCCGCTGCCGGGAAAAGAAAAAGGTCCATTGTTTGCACAGGACCAAATAAGAGTTTATACTATGCCACGGAGAAATACCATGTACAAGAAAACTTTGCTCATCGCTTTTATTATTTTAGGGGTGCTCCTATGCGGCAACGCCATCGCAGGAACCAAGTTCATCAACAAAGATACCGCCAAGGACCGCAAGCCCATCCGTATGGGTACCGGGAACGGCAACAAGAGCCAGATCACAATCCAATCAGACAATGATTCCAATACCATACGTGTGTCTCCCAAAAAGAAAAACAAGGACAAAGAAGATCAGCAGGTCGGCCCCATTTTCGTGGTCCCTGAAATTAAACCGTAGTCACAACTCATAAGGAAAAGCATGCTTCATCCCGCCAGACTCTGGAAATCCCTCAAGGACAGCAAGGTCCAATGTCGCCTGTGCAGCCACTTTTGCATAATTGACGAAAACGAACACGGCAATTGCGGGGTTCGGCAAAATGTTGACGGCCAACTCATGACCCGCACCTATGAACTGGTTGCCGCACTTAATGTGGACCCGGTGGAGAAAAAGCCGCTCTATCATTTCCTGCCCGGCACCAGTACATTTTCACTGGGCACGCAGGGCTGTAATTTCGGCTGCACCTTCTGTCAGAACGCTTCCCTTTCCCAGCATCCCAAAACAGGTAGGGAAATAACCGGACAGAAAGTAACCCCGGAGATTCTGGTGGAAGCGGCTATGGGTCACAAATGCGATTCCATCTCCTACACCTATTCCGAACCGACCATATTTTTCGAACTGATGCAGGATACCGCCCGGATCGCTCACGATAAGGGACTCAAAAACATAATGGTTTCCAACGGCTTCCAAAGCCCGGACTGCATCGAAGAACTGACCGGGCTGATCGATGCCGCCAACATCGACCTCAAAGCTTTTAATGATGACTTCTACCGGAATGTCTGCTCCGGCCGCTTGAATCCGGTATTAGAAAATCTCAAGCACATGAAAAAAAACGGCTGGTGGGTGGAAGTAACCACTCTGCTCATCCCCGGCAAAAACGATTCCCCGGACGAACTGAAGCAGCTGGCCACCTTCATAGCCAATGAACTGGGCAAGGAAGTACCGTGGCATATTTCCCGCTTCCACCCGGATTACAAAATGCAGGACTGCCCGGTCACATCCATGGAAGCCCTGCAACTGGCAAGAAAGGCCGGGACCAACGCAGGCCTCGAATACGTCTACATCGGCAATGTTCCGGGCAATGACAACTCATCCACCTTCTGCCCGGACTGTCACAAGGAACTACTCAAACGATACGGATTTGAGATGACCAATGCAGGCCTCGCCGACGGCATGTGTAAGTATTGCGGCTGCAAAATTGACGGGATATTTTAAGTAGTTAAAAAATAACGCGAAGCCGAAAATGAATATATTTAAAAAAAATACATTTTCTTCTTGCCAAGCATACCCAATCCACGTAAACACCTTTTCTGCACACAGCAAATCGGGGCATGGCGCAGTCTGGTAGCGCGCTTGCTTTGGGAGCAAGATGCCGGGTGTTCAAATCATCCTGCCCCGACCAGTAAATTCAAGGACTTACATTAATACGATGTAAGTCCTTTTTTTTATGGGGAACCGGGTGGGGAACCTTTTGGGGGTCTACACCAAAGAAAGGGGCGATAGCCCGATTGACCAAATTTCCAACCGTTAATTTTCTTATCGACTACCCGCACAAAACGCGTACACGCAGTCGATAATTTTCAAAGTTTCTAAACCCGTATGCCCGCCTTTGGATGAGCTTC